>PCBP01000022.1 GCA_002730985.1 Flavobacteriales bacterium
GATTGAGCTTTTGGAAATTGCAAAATGGGCTCCAACTGTACACAACCTTCAACCGCAAAAATTGAAAATTATATCAAAGACAGAAGCTCATCTTTTTTATAATCCAAAAAGATTACTTCCAATAGGAGATCCGCAATCTGTTTTTGCAACAGTTGCCATGGGTATATTTATTGAATATCTTTCAATAGCTGCAGGTCATTTTGGATATGAAGTAAATCTAATTGAAACTTTTGAGGACATATCAATTAATCAATCAGAGGACAAGCTTTTTGGAAGGCTTAAATTATCAAAAAGAACTAAAAAAGAACCACTTGATAGAAGCCTTATAACTAAAAGAAGGACATCAAGAAGGAAATATAATGGCAAACCGGTGTCTAATCACTTGCTTAAATCACTAGAAAATGAAAATGCTAAGTTTAATAATGAGTTCTTTCATACTTCAGAAAAAAAATCTATTGACCTAATTAAAAAAATCAATCAAGAAGCTTTATTTGATGATCTGGACAACACCCCAATTAGAAAAGAACTAGACAATCTATTTAGATATAATAAAAAGAATGCTGAATCAAAAAAAGATGGATTGTGGGCAAAATGTATGGGCTTTAGTGGTATGCTTTTAAAATCTGTTTTTCAGAATCATGAGAAATGGACAAAAGGAATAAATAAAATTTTATTAAAAGAGACCTATATGTCTTCATTCCAAGGAACTTCTACTGTTGGATGGTTTGGAGGAAATTTTAAAAATACAATCGATTATTTAAATTGTGGGAAAATGATGGCAAGATGCTGGCTGTTAATAACAAAAGAAGGAGCATTTATACAGCCATTTGGATCTTTAGTTACTAATGAAAAAGCAAATAAGAAAATTAACTCTGTATTTACACAGCCAACTGGAGAAAAAGAGATATGGATGATATTTAGGCTAGGATATAGCAAAGAACCAGCAAAAAGTTTCCGATTGGCAACACAAGACTATTTAATTAATTCTTAACATTATGAGACATTATATTATTCTTCTTTATGCATTTTTACTTGAAAGATTACGGAAATTATTAACCATGAATAATACTTCAATTCAATTTATCTTCATGCCAGGATTTAATAAATTAAGACATTTTAATGCAAAAGCTAGAGCTTACAATCAATTTATAAAAGCAAAAAATAGTGTTCCTGCTTATCAAAAATTTATCAAATCACAAAATTTTATAAAACCCACTTTCACGGGAATTACACCCAACATATTTGAGATTCCAATAATTGATAAAGAGAATTATATTAAACTACACTCTCTTGAAAGTCGCTGTTTCAATGGGGAAATCCCAAAATCTGGAGTTGTAATTGATGAATCCTCAGGAAGTAGCGGCATGCCAACTAACTGGGTAAGAGGCAGTGAAGAAAGAAGGGTGAATACGAAATTTATTAGATTCGGAATGAAAAAACTTTTTGGTGAAGAACCAATGTTTATTATTAATTCTTTTGCATTAGGAGCATGGGCCACTGGAATAAATATTACGATGAGCTGCTTAACTTTTGCGAAAGTTAAATCATTAGGCCCTGATTTAGAAAAAATAGAAAATACGATTCAACAGTTTGGCAAGAGCCATCAATATATTATAATGGGCTACCCTCCATTTCTTAAATATCTCGTTGATCAAACGACGTTTAAACTTTCCGAATACAATATATCATTTATATTTGGTGGAGAATCTATGTCAGAAGGCATGAGAGATTATCTTTTAAAGAAAGGGATTAAGAAAGTATATAGCTCATATGGAGCCTCAGATCTTGAGTTAAATATTTCTTCCGAAAATGATTTTACAATTAGTTTAAGAAAAACATTGAGAGACAATAAAGAGCTGCAAGAAAAAATATTAAAATTCACTGGGGCTCTACCAATGATATTTCAATATAACCCTGCTGATTTCTTAATAGAGGAATCTAAAGAAGGAGAAATTATTACAACACTGTGTCGAGAAGATTATATCGCTCCTAAAATACGCTACAATATACATGATAAAGGACACATATTGCAATATAATGAATTATTACAAATTCTAAAAAATCTAAATCTAGAAGATCAAGTTGTGAAATCAAAAACTGATTTGCCAATTCTATTTCATTACGGAAGAGCAGATATGACGGTGTCATTCTTTGGCTCCAACATAAGCCCAACAGATGTTCAAGAAGTAATTTACTCCATCCCAAGATTATCTGAAATTTCAAACTCTTTTGCTCTTAAAACAAATGAGAATAAAGATGGGGACAAGGAACTTATTATATCTATAGAGCTATTAAAGAGTATGCAAATGGAAAACCTAAATACAGATGATTTTAGAGCAGAATTCTTTAAACATCTGGAAGAAGTAAATCAAGATTTTAAGAAAGCAAATGAAATGGCAAATGATGAAAATAGAACAAAACTAATTTTCTTTGAATATAATACTGGTTCATTTGCGGCTAATGATATACGAATAAAAGCAAAATATCTTAATTAAAATGCCGATATGAATATATAAAATAACCCCACTCATATGAATGGGGTTATTTTTAGTGGGCCCAGTTGGGCTTGAACCAACGACCCCTTGATTATGAGTCAAGTGCTCTAACCAGCTGAGCTATGGGCCCTCCTTAAAAAAGGATATGCAAAACTATCAAAATTGTTGTATAATGTGCAACTTTGCAAGATGAAAAACATTAAAGCAATTATTTTTGATTTAGGAGGTGTTATTCTAAATATTAACTATCAAAATACAATTAATAGCTTTAAGAATCTTGGGATCAAAAATCCAAATCTTTTTTATTCTAAAAAATCACAAACTAATCTATTCGATCAAATTGAAATCGGTGAAATAACTGAAATGGAATTCCTTTTAGAGCTGCAGAAAAAAATCCCTAAGGCAAGTGTCAAAAAAATAAAAAGTGCTTGGAATGCAATGCTTTTAGACTTGCCAGAAAAAAGAATATCTGTTTTGAGAAAACTAATACCAAGCTATTCTATTTTCCTGCTGAGCAATACCAATGTAATTCATATTTCAGAATTCAAAAAAAAAATAGGCAGTAAGCGGTATGAAGAATTTTACAATCTATTTGATAAAGTCTACTATTCATATAAAATAAAGTGCAGAAAACCCCATGCTAAAGCCTTTAAATTTATACTAAATCAAAATGAATTGGCTCCAAATGAAGTCTTGTTTATCGATGATTCCCCTCAACATATTGAAGGAGCAAAAAAATTAGGAATTAAAACACATCATTTACAACATAATGAGGAAATCACTACTTTATTTCCTGACATAACTCTACAAGCACTCCATTAGTGTCCTGAGGATGCAAAAAGCAAATAATCTTATTATCAGCCCCTGCTTTAGGAGATTCATTTAATAAGCGAATCCCTTCTTGTTTTAATCTTGTCATCTCTTTTTCAATATCTTCAACAGCAAAAGCAACATGATGCATCCCTCCTCCCCTTTTTTCTAAATATTTAAAAATTGGACTCTGTTCTGTTGTTGCAGCAACTAACTCTATCTTACTATCTCCGATCTCAAAGAAAGAAGTTACTACCCCTTCTGATTTTACTTTCTCCGACTTAAAAGGTGGTTTTCCAAAAATTTTAGCAAACAATTTATTTGAAGCCTCAATATTTTGAACAGCAATACCTATATGTTCTATCTTCTTCATAATTAATACCCCCAGAAGCCAATATGCCTCTCTGTGGCCATTGTTCTGAACCTAAAGGTGATGCCTAATTCATGTGTACCATAAGTATACTGCATTATTTCACCTGCAAATGTATGGTCATATGAATATGAGATATGCATGTCATTTAATCCAATACCAAATGCAAAAATTGCAGTACCATTTGTTCTGTAGGTTAAGCCAGCCCAGGTATTTTCTAAATACAGTATTCTTGCAGTAACATCAGTAATACTACTTTGAAATTGCATTTTTCTTATTAATAAAGAGGGCTCAAATTGCCAGTCATTATTCATAATATTAAATCTATACGCGCCCATTCCATAATAATTTCTAAACTCTGAATTTCCATAAGGGGAATCAGAAATAGGAGCATTGAAAGAGGACTGAAACATATTTGATACAGAAAATCCTGCATAAAAATTTCTTCCATATAAATAAACTCCTGATGATGCATCTCCCAAAATTTTATCAAATGATCTAGTTGAAAAAGCTTGATCATAATCAGGAGGCAAAGCATCAGTATCAAAATCTAAATTATGATACATAACCTTAGCTCCTAAACCAAATGAAAGATTAACTTTTTCATAATCCAATGGAATATGATAGGCATAATTTAAATTTAAACTTGCTTGCATATTTGGGACTCCTTTATCAAACATTAAATACCCTCCCATAGCTGAACGATTATTTAAAGCTCCATGATAACTTATATTTGACATGAAGGGGGCTCCTTCAAAACCCAACCATTGTTGCCTTGTTTGAATTGACAAAGGGTTATATGTTTTACTACCAGAAACAGCTGGGTTAATTGCCATATCATTTACATAGTACTGAGTAAATAATGGTTCCTGCTGAGCAAAAACATTAACTCCTAAAAATACACTTATTATATAAAGTAGTTGTTTCATTACCTTACTATTGTTACCGTTCCTTTAAACACATCATCACCATTTGCTAAATCAATAACATAATAATAAGTTGCTGATGGTAATGGCTGATTATTTACATCCTTACCTCCAAAAGCATCATCTTCTGAATTGATATAATTTCTTCTTCTAAAAACTTGTCTGCCGTTTCTATCATAAACTGAAACTACAGCATCAGGATAAAGATGAATATTCTCAATCTCCCAAAATTCATTCGTGTCATCATCGTTAGGAGAGAATGCCTTGTAAATTGTCAAACAAGTATTTGGATTAGATTTCACTTCAATACTATCATTTATTACACAACCCATATCATCTATGATTTCTACAGAGTAAACCCCTGGGAATAAACCTCTTATTGATGAAAAAGAATCAATTACTAAAACATCGTTTTGTTGCGAAAAGAGATCTCCTCCGATCTTCCAACTAAATAAAAAGGGAGGTGTCCCTTCCTGCACGAAAACTCTTGCCTCTCCACTATTATCATCTTTACATATCACCCCTACTGATGACATAAAGGGATTCATCTCATTAACCAATGCTAGCCACAAATGAAGAGTGTCTGTGCAAAAATTCGCATCAGTTATAGTTAAAACATATGGAGATGAAGTGATTGGTGGTAAATTAAGTGCATTTCTGGATGTATCTCCATTACTCCAAACAGTAGAGTATGGAGGTGTTCCTCCCCACAAAGTAGTAAATACATCTACTGAGTCTTGATTATTACACCTTCCGGTTAGGTTAAACTCAGCAGACATCTCAATCGTTTCTTCAATATCAATAGAATCTATAAGTGTACATGCTTGGATAGTATTGATAATAGTTAAGTAATAAGTTCCCGCATAAAGGCCAGTCAAAGCAGTAGAAGATGAAGTAAATCCATTTGGACCTGTCCAGTCCACTGTAGAATTAGTACTAGCAAGTGTAATGTCAATAGACCCGCTATTAGATCCATAACAATCATTATGAGAATAGTTATCTAATATATAATCACACTGACCGAACGCCAAAATACTAGCTAAAACAAAAAATAACCCTATGATTAATCTTCTCATTCTCATAACTCTTTTTAAAGAGGGACAAATATATATAAAAAAAAGCTTGTCATTTCTAACAAACTTTTTCTTGAGGTATCGAGCGGATTCGAACCGCTGTAGATGGTGTTGCAGACCACTGCCTAGCCACTCGGCCACGATACCTTTAAGAGACGCAAATTTAATGTATTTTTAATATACGGGAAAATTAAATATTAAATTATTTTCCATTCAAATCTGACATAGTTCGTTCAATCCCAATAGTAGCAAAACCCTTAAGCATTTTAATTGCCATTTCAATTCTATCATTTAAAGTTTGATCCTCTCCTTCAGTAAAACTACTTAATACATAAGCCGCTTGACCACCCCTATGGAAATCATTTCCAATACCAAAACGCAACCTAGGGTAAACACTATTGCCTAGAAATTTTTGAATATCACTTAGGCCATTATGTCCACCATCAGATCCTTTTTTACGCAAACGCAGGACTCCAAATGGCAATGAAATGTCATCCGTAATGACTAGTAAATTCTCTTGGGCTACTCCTTTTTTTTGCATCCAATATCTAACAGCCTTACCGCTTAAATTCATAAAAGTTCTTGGCTTTACTAAAATAAGTTTACGCCCTTTAAAGATGATTTCACAAATATCAGCATATCTATCGCTAGAAAAAGAAATATTCGATAGGCTAGCGAGTTGATCTAACACTTTAAATCCTATATTATGCCTTGTATTCTCATACTCAGCACCAGGGTTACCTAATCCTATGATTAAGTACTTCATAATTTATTCAGAAGCAGGAGTGTCAGCAGTAGGAGTATTAGCACCTTCTGCACCTTCTGCACCTTCTGCACCTTCTGCACCTTCTGCACCTTCTGCACCTTCTTCCTCTTCAACTTCCTCAATGGCTGCTCTAGCAGTTTTAACTCCAACTACAACAGAATTTAAAGGTGCTAAAAACTCAACCCCTTCAATCTCAACATCTTTTATATAAATAAACATCCCAATTTTTAAATGCTCAATATTTATAGTAATTGCATCAGGCAAATTAGCTACTAATCCTTTTGTAATAATTTTTGGTCTTCTAAACATTAAATTCCCCCCATTTTTTACACCAATAGCAACACCTTCTAAAATAACTGGAAGTGATACTTTAATTGGCTTTTCATCAAATACCTCTAAGAAATCAATGTGCAGAATTTTTTCACTTACTGGATGAAATTGAATATCCTGCATTATAGCCTGAGTTTTAGAGCCATTGATATCTAACTCAACTATAAAAGTGTCTGGAGTATATACGAGTTTTCTAAAGTCATTTTCATGAGCATAGAAAATCACTTGCTTTTCTCCCCCGTAAAGCACACATGGTACATTACCCTGATTTCTTAACGCACGAGTGCTAGTTTTCCCAACATTCTGTCTTTCTTTTACGCTAATTGCTAGTGTTTTCATTATTTATTTAAATTTAGTTAATAGTCTTTATTTATTGTTGCTTTTCCACGTTGCGCTAATTGAATCATTAGCAACAACAGCTTGAATAGTCTTTGCAAGGAAAGGTGCCACGGAAATCTCTCTTACTTTTGGGCTATTATGAATATTAGGGATAGTATCCGTAATTACTAACTCCGTAATATTTGATTGATCCAAGCGACTATAAGCCTCTCCTGATAGAATCCCGTGGGTACAATATGCTCTAACGCTAGTTGCTCCATTTTCAATCATTAAATCAGCAGCTTTAGTAAGTGTCCCTGCAGTATCTACCATGTCATCAATAATAACTACATCTTTTCCACTTACATCTCCAAGCACCTTCATCTCGCCAATTTCATTAGCTTTTGCTCTTTCTTTATAACAAATTACCACTCCAGAATTTAATAACTTTGAATAGACATTCGCTCTTTTACTACCTCCCATATCAGGAGAAGCGATAATTAAATTGTTTAAATTCAAGCTTTTAATATCATCTACAAAAAGCTCAGATGCATATAAATGATCAACAGGAACTTCAAAGAAGCCTTGAATTTGATCGGCATGCAAATCAATTGTCATTATTCTATTTACTCCGGAAGATGTAAGTAAATTTGAGACTAGCTTAGCTCCTATTGGGACTCTTGGCTTGCCCTTTTTATCTTGCCTAGCATAACCAAAATAAGGCATTACTGCAATAATATTAGCAGCAGAAGCTCTTTTTGCAGCATCAATCATAAGTAATAGTTCAAATAAATTATCTGATGGAGGTATGGTAGATTGTATTAAAAAAACATCCGAACCCCTAACTGTTTCATCAAAAGAAGGCTCAAATTCTCCATCAGAAAATCTAACAATTGATGAACTACTTATATTAGAACCAAAGCTTTTAGCAATTCTATCTGCTAAATGTTTTGTGTTTCTACCTGTAAAAAATTTAACTGATCTATTCATAATTAAACCTTGTTAAAAAAGGGATGCAAATATACACTTTACTGTATAAAAACCCTAAAAAATTTATTTTTTAGATAAATGTAATAAAAATTGGGGCAAACTACTATTTTTGCAGACAACTTGCCCAGGTGGCGGAATTGGTAGACGCGTTGGTCTCAAACACCAATGGTGCAAACCGTGCCGGTTCGATTCCGGCTCTGGGCACTAAAACAGGGGAAACCCTGTCTTTTTATTATCAACGGCTTATTGTCTTGAGAATATAAAATGATAATTGAAAAACAAGAAAAATATGACAGAGCGTATCTGAGAATGGCGCTGGAATGGGCTAAATTATCCCACTGTAAACGTAAAAAAGTTGGCGCACTTATTGTAAAAAATCAGATGATCATCTCTGACGGCTATAATGGCACTCCTTCAGGATTTGAAAACTGCTGTGAAGATGAAAAAGGAGAAACAAAATGGTATGTACTACATGCTGAAGCAAATGCTATACTAAAGACTGCTAGCTCTGCACATAATTGTCGTGGAGGGACGCTATACTTAACTATGTCCCCTTGTAAAGATTGTAGTAAATTAGTACATCAAGCTGGAATCTCACGCCTTGTTTATCTCAATAAATATTCTGATACATCTGGAATAAATTTTTTGACAGAGGCAGGCGTTGAAGTTTTAGAATTTGATAAAGATAAGCTATAAATGAAAAATCTTCAGCCACTAATCTATGCAATCCTTATAGCAATTGGGATGTATCTCGGAAGCTTAAATAATATCTACCAAATATCAGTCGATAGTAAAATAAATAATATCCTGCAAATAATACATGAGCACTATGTAGATAGTGTGAATTATACCACATTCGAAAATGATGCCATCAATTCTATCTTAAATGAACTTGACCCTCATTCCTCGTACATATCAATAAAAAATGTTAAAGCCGTAGAAGAAGACATGCAAGGAAGTTTTAGCGGAATTGGTGTGGAATTCAATATTATTAAAGATAGTATCGTAGTAGTGTCACCCATTTCAGGTGGTCCATCAGAAAAACTAGGGATACAATCGGGAGACAGAATAATAAGTGTAGAAAAAGAAAATGTTGCCAGCATAGGTATAAAAAATGATGGAGTAATTAAACGCTTAAGAGGAGAAAAAGGCAGTACTGTAAACATTATTATAAAAAGAAGAGGCCAAGATGATCTCATCCCATATTCAATATTAAGAGATGATATTCCCTTGCATAGTATAGATGCTGGTATCATACTAAATAATGATATTGCTTACATAAAAATAAACCGATTTGCTGCTACAACTTATGAAGAAATGATGGAAAAAGTAACTGACCTTCAAACAAAAGGAATGCAAAAAATCATCCTTGATTTTAGAGGAAATCCAGGAGGATACCTGCATATTGCCAATCAAATATGTGATGAATTCTTAAAGTTAGGTGAGCTAATTGTATTTACTGAAGGAAGAAACAGGCGTAAACAAGAAACCTTTGCAACACAAAATGGCTCATTAGAAAATATAGACGTTATTGCGCTCATTAATGAGGGTTCCGCATCAGCATCAGAAATTGTATCTGGAGCATTACAAGATAATGACAGAGGGACGGTAATAGGCAGGAGATCGTTCGGGAAAGGATTAGTGCAAGAACAAATTTCCTTAAATGACGGCTCAATAATGCGATTAACAACACAAAGATATTACACTCCAAGTGGAAGATGTATACAAAAAAATTATGGAAAAGATGTGAAAAATTACTACCTTGAACAATACACCAGAAGCGACACATCAGAATATTATCCTGATAGCCTAAAGTACACAACAAAGAAGGGAAGAATTGTATATGGAGGAGGGGGCATTACTCCTGATATAATTATTGAACGAGATACTAATGTGAATTACCTGAAAATAAATAAAATGATGAGTAAGGGCTGGATAAATGAATTCTGTTTTGAGGAAAGTGAACTTTTAAGAAAACAAAACTTAAACACATACAAACAAATAAAAACAGCTAATATTTATACCAATTTTAAACAATACCTGAGACAGAAAGACAGCCAGTTTGAACTTATATTAGGCCATACTGAGCTTAAGTATTTAAAGAACTTACTCTTAGCTACTATTTCAAGAAACTTATGGGATAACGATATTTATTATGAGATATTAAGCCAAGAAGATGAATATATAAAAAGAGCCATAAATGAATTTGAAAAATAGCTGGCCATGGAAATGTTAAACTAAAATATCTCTTTACTAATCAACTACATTAGCTGCGTTTTATCAGTATGTAATTTTTATATTCAAATAATCTATGTCTTGTAAGCTTTTCAATAGCGTAGAGCACTCTATCTTTAAGCTTCATATTAGAAGTTGAAGGGTTATAGTGGAAATGCCAATCTTTGTTTTTAATTGCGTTTTTCATAAACTTAGGATGATGTCCATTATAAATCTCCAATTTGTCTACAAGATTAAAATCAAATGGATTGTTATTTGTTTCTCTTTCTATCCAATTATCAGAGTGCCAAAATCGTTTAAAATAATTAGATTTCTTCTTCATTAATTTTGGGTGACGAGAATAAGAATAATGAAACACCTTGGCTTTGGTTTTTATTACTTTTAATTTTTTTCCATTTCTGTTTCCTGTGTATTTTCTGAATCCTTGAGAATCTCTATAGGATAAAATTTTTCTGTGATTTTTAAATGCTCTAATCTCAAATCTATGTGTCCGCCTAGTATTTCTTATATGATTATAGTCTCCCCAAAAATGTAAAAAAGGGAAAAGCACCCCATCAATCTCATCTTTAGAATCCGCATACTTAATACATTCAAGTATCTCATCTCTAGAGCTCTCCATTAACACTTCATCTGCTTGTAAATGTATAAGCCAATCGCCTGTTGCTTTTCTAATTCCAATATTTGCTTGCTCTGCAAAAAGCTTGCCTCCGATTCTTAATGAGGGGTCCCAAATACTATCTATGATTTTTATCTTAACCTCTCCTAATTCTTCTATAGCCCTTCTTGTTCTATCTCTAGAATCACCAACTACCACAATTAACTCATCTACTATTGGCAATAAGGATTTGATTGATTCGATAAAAGGGTATTGATATTCAAACCCATTTCTTACATATGTAAATCCAGTTATAATCATAATCTAGAATTCTTCAAAAGTAAAGATACCAAACCATTTCTATAGACAATCTATTAAATAAATATTTTATATCTTTCATGGCATATTGAAGCTCCTATTTATATTTAAGGAATGAAGAAAAAACTAAAATGAAATACTGGAAATTATTAGGACATGAGAGTGAACCAAAAGGGATAGGAAAGATTATGTCTATATGTTTGTTTATAGTACTTCTAAATGGTTACCTTCTTGAAGGGTTCATTGATCATTATGTACTAGACATCATATCATACACTTGTGTTGGTGTGTTTTTTATACTACTTGTGTACAATTTTATTAGAAAATAAAGATTTGTAATATGTTAGAAATTCTATTTAGTATATCATTTTCGTTATTTGGAGGAAGTATCATTGATACAAAACTTAAACATCACAAATATGAAAAAGAGAACTATAAAGAGGTTTTTTATTTAAAAAATAAAGAATCTGTTAACACATATTGTGTTAAACATTCTAGAATAGAAAATATTCAGAAAAAGAAATATCGTAGTCATAATGGGTTAGAAGAAACCAAATATAAAGTTACAGTAAACTGTATAAAGGATAATTATATGTCAAAAAATAATA
>PCBP01000033.1 GCA_002730985.1 Flavobacteriales bacterium
ACACTTATTATTCATGATGGGACTATAGCAAATATTTATCTGCAGGAATTTGAAAAAAGATGGGCAGAGTTAGGAGGGCCTCCAAATTCTCTTGACGAGTTAATTGACATTGAGTTATTAGTTTTTCCAAATCCATCATTTGGAAAGGTAACAGTAAAAAGCAATTTAGAAATCTCTAAAATTAATCTTTATGCGGTTGATGGAAAATTGCTTTCTGCTTATGATTCCACTAATATTGATATCAACTCCCCAGGAATCTATTTTATAAAAATCATTACTGAAAAAGGAGCTTTGATTAAAAAGATTATTATTGAATAATTTATTATAGAATTACTAGACTGGTCATTCTATTTTTAGTTCGTCTACAAAAAGCCAGGTTTTCCCACCTGCTCCTAAGTGCCAATTAGGGCAATAACCATAATTTATAGCTCTGATTTTAATATATTGTGCTTTCTTTTTTTGGAATTCTATCGTGTAGTCATTAATAAAGCTCCCCTCCAAACTATCAGAGAAAGTAGTATTTATTGATCCTATATAATTAAAATCAATACCATTTGCAGATGAAAAATATTCTACTTTTTTTGGGAAGAATATCCAAGATTTGATATCTTGCATACATCCTAAACTAATTAAAGAGACGTTTTTTTCTTTGCCTAAATCGATGGTTGCGATTAAATCTTCTCTATATCCCTGCCAATTTCCAGTGCGATAATTTTCACCTCCCCTTAAATGATCAATAAGTGTTTTTTCTCCTGCTGCCGCATATTGATTTGCATATTTGCTTTCTATTTTTATAGACTTTGTATTATCAGTTTTGTAATATTTGGCAGAAACTCTGTTACTCCAGTTTCCGTCTTTTTTAATTCGTGAACTTATATTGGCATCACTAGTTATTACAATAGGGCTAGTATATAGTTCCTCATTTCCACCATTAATACGATAATAGATTTCTCCTCCTTCTACTGATCCTAATATTACATTTAGTTTATTAGTAAA
Organism: Flavobacteriales bacterium; assembly: GCA_002730985.1. GTDB lineage: Bacteria > Bacteroidota > Bacteroidia > Flavobacteriales > BACL11 > BACL11. Next base: position 997 of record PCBP01000033.1, read on the forward strand.
TGTTTGGCTTTTAGCTTTAAAGAAGGGTACGGGAACGATTTTATTTTTAGTAATAGCAGAATACGGAATGCTCTTTGAGGCCCATGTGGAAGGGTTCTTCCCCATTTTAAAAATCAACTCACCTCCTTCCATTATTTCCGTATGCTTTATAAAACTATGATTAAAGGGCTGCCCATTTAAAGTAGCTGATTGGATATAGATATTCTTATCTGATATATTCTCTGCTATAATTTTAAAAGTTTTTCCATTTTCTAAATTGACGTTAGTTTTGTTAAAAAGTGGTGTTCCAATGGTATAATAATCAAGCCCTGGAGTTACTGAGTAAAATCCCATTGCACTTAAAACATACCAAGCAGACATTTGCCCGCAATCCTCATTTCCTGACAGCCCATCAGGAAGATTTGTATATTGGTTGTTTAATATTTCGCTTACTATCTTTTGTGTTTTGTGCGGTTTGCCTATATAATTGTATAAATATGCCATATGATGGCTAGGTTCATTGCCATGAGCATATTGGCCAATTAAGCCAGTTATATCAGGTTGATCTCTTCCAGAAGTTTCAGTTTTAGCATTAAACATATTATCTAAATGCTCTTCATATCTCTCTGGGCCATTCATGAGTTTGATATGTCCACTAATATCTTGAGGAACAAATAAAGAATATTGCCATGCATTAGCTTCAGTATAGTTAAAGTTTACTTCTTCAGGTCTAAATGGAGCAAACCAAGTATGACTCTTTTTGGCTCTAAAAAATCTAGTTGATGGGTCAAATAAATTTTTGTAGAATTGGCCTCTTTGATAAAAATTAGATGCAATTTCTGCTTCACCTAAAGAGTCTGCAATTAAAGCAATACACCAATCATCATAAGAATATTCTAGATGTTTTGAAACGGATTCGGGTTCATCAGATGCTGTAATAAATCCATTCTCTCTATATGCTTTTAATCCCAGGTGATCTTGCATAGCTGAATTCACCATTGCTTTTAATGCCAACTTAGCATCATAATCTCTAAGACCTTTCATGTAAGCATCTACAATTACTGGAATAGCATGATACCCAATCATACAGCCTGTATAGTTAGCAGCTAGCTCCCATATAGGCAATTGTCCGCCATCGGTGTATTGCCTGAGTAGTGTTCGAATAAACTCATTAGTTCTTTTTTGTTGTATAATTGTGAATAAAGGATGGGTTGCCCTAAAAGTATCCCAAAGTGAAAAGATCGTGTAGTGCCTGTCTTTTGTAATATGGCTTTTCAAATCAGTGCCATTATAACTGCCGTCTACATCAACATATAGATTGGGATTGAGTAAAGAATGATAAAGAGCAGTATAGAAAATCTCTTTTTTTATTTCTGATTTTCCTTCTACTATAATTTTGTTAAGTTCTTTCTCCCATAGCTCATTAGTTTCAGTTTTTGTTTTTTCAAAATCCCAATGGGGGATTTCAGTTTGTAGATTTTCTTTTGCTCCTTTATTACTTATAGCGGAAATCCCTACTTTTATCAGTAAAGGCTCTTCTAACTTGCCAAAAGAAATACCTGCAATGGATCGCTTTTTATTAAACTTTATATCTTCAAAAGATTTAGAAAACTGAATATAAAAATGCACTTTTTGTTTTCTTGCCCAATTGTCAGAATATCGGATTCCTTGTATTGAGTTACTGTCTAGGCTTTCAATTTTGTAATCTAATAATTTATCCCTATGCTCTAAATCAAGTACTACTTGCGCCAAACTATTTTCAGCAAAAGTATATTTGTGAAATCCAGCTCTTTGGCTTGTTGTCAGCTCTACATTGACAGAATAATCTTCCAAGAAGACTTGATAGAAACCTGCTTGAGCTGTTTCATTTTCATGTGAAAACTTTGAACTATAACCAGGATTTCCATTAGCACCATTCGTTAATAACAACTCTCCTGTTGTGGGCATAAGTAAAACATCTCCATAGTCCGAAACTCCAGTGCCGCTTAGGTGGGTGTGTGAAAAGCCATATAATATAGAATCAGAGTAATGATATCCGCCACAACCATCCCAGCCTTCCAGCCGACTATCTGGGCTAAGCTGCATCATACCAAAAGGGGCGCTTGCTCCTGGGTAAGTATGACCGTGCCCACCCGTGCCAATAAATGGGTTTACGTATTTAGTCAGATATTTTTTATCCTTTTGACAAGATGCAAGTACTAGCAGAATTAGAGGAATTATTTTTCTCATGATTACAAGATCTAATTTATAATTATTTCATCTACAAAAAGCCAAGCATCGGAACCCGCAGCAGGATGTTCTTCAGGAAGTTTGCCAATTGTTTTAGCAATTACTTTTAGGTATTGAGCTTTTATATTTTCTTTTTCAAAAAGAAAAGAATGTTTAAACTTCCCTTCTTGCATAATTGGAGTTTTATTTATAATACTTTTAATTTCTTCAAAATTTTCTCCATCTTCAGATATATAATAACTTATAGAGGCCGGCAAGATAATCCAAGACAAATAGTATTGGAAAAATGTAGTTTGAATTGTTGAAAATGTTGTGATTTTATCTAAATCAATGATTACTTCCATATCTGTACCTGAGAACCCTTGGTAGTAACCATCTCTGAAATTCTCTGTGCTTCCTAATAAGCCATCTGTCAAATTACGGTCTCCATTCCCTTGATAACTTTTGTCGTAAGGGATATTATAATGTATTTTTTTGCCAGTAGCTTTATGTTTTATAAGTTCTTGCTCAAACTCTCCATATGGATTTTTGTTTTTAAATCCTATGGCTTTTAAATTGCTAGTTGAATCTATACTAAAAGGGGAGACATATTTTTTCCAAGGCTCATTATTTATACTGTATTCTAACTTCATATTAGGACTCCCTTTAATGAGAGAAACAGTAAAAATATTGTTGTTAAAGACAACTTTTGATGTTATAGGCACACTTTCAAATCCATAATTTACCCCTAGAAAATCTAACTTAGGATAATGCTTTTGTACACGAGAATAGAAATCATCATAATCTTTTTCGAAGTCACTCCACAGCACTTCACACATTGCTAAAATTCTTGGAAACACTTTGTTGTCTACTAATTCTTGGGGAGCTCTTTCGCTCCACATGTTACATTCTCCACCTAAAATATGCTTAGCTTCATCTTTTGTTAATTCTACTGGAATTGGCTCATAATAATAAACCTCTTTTAAATCTGTTGCGTCTAAACCATAATCAAAATAGCAATGTGAGGTTGGTGACATAATCGCGTCATGCCCACTTTTGGCTGCAGTAATTCCACCCTCTTCTCCTCTCCATGATTGCACTGTGGCTGATGGAGCTAATCCTCCTTCTAATATTTCATCCCAACCAATAAGTTTTCTTCCGTTTTTGTTTAATAATTTTTCAATTCTTGTAATAAAATAGGATTGCAATTCGTGCGCATCATGCAAATTTTCTTCTTTGATTCTTTTTTGACATTTTTCGCAATGTTCCCATCTATATTTTGGAGCCTCATCTCCTCCAATATGAATGTATTTTGATGGGAATAATTCCATCACCTCCATTAATACATCTTCCATAAAAGTAAAAACACTATCATTTCCTGCACAATAGATATCTTTATAAACGCCCCATTCCGCACCTACATTTATACTATCCCCTGTACATGAAAGGTAAGGGTAGGAGGCAATTGCCGCAACACTATGTCCTGGAAATTCAATTTCAGGAACTATCGTAACATGTCTCTTTTTAGCATAATCTAAAACTTCTTTAATGTCCTCTTTAGTATAAAAACCACCATAATTACTGCCATCTTTTTCTGTGCGCCAAGCCCCTATTTCTGTTAGTTTTGGATATTTATCAATTTCAATCCTCCATCCTTGATCTTCAGTAAGGTGCCAATGCAAAACATTCATTTTATGATACGCTAGCAGGTCGATATAACGCATTACAAATTCTTTCTCCATAAAATGACGGCAACAATCTAGCAGCATTCCTCTCCAAGAAAATCTTGGATAATCATGGATGCTTACGCAAGGGATCTTTGTTGTTACTACATTTGTTTTAGTTGGAAGCAATTGTCTCAAAGTTTGCACTCCTCTCATTATTCCTGTTGGGGTAGAGGCTTCTAGTTTTAATGTTTCTTTAGTAATATTTAGAAAAAACTCTTCTTCTTGCAAGCCTTCTTTTTTTAATAACTCAATTGTATTATTTTTCCCGTTTAATTTAAGATTGAGAAGCTCTTTCAAGTAATTTGCCTCTTGATAGAATAGACTGTCAAAAATTAAATCAGTATTAAAATTTAATGAGAACGCACCATCTTTTATCTCTATTTTTTGTGGCTTTGGGATAAGATTCACCTCTTTTAAAGTTGGCTTTACACAAGCAATTGTTAAACATAATATACCTGCCCAATATTTCATTATGTTAAATAAGAAAAGGCATCAATCATACGATTTTCACCTCCTTGGTGCAAAGCATAATTAAACCAGGGATGTACTGCATAAGCGCCATGCTCTCCTTTTTTATTAATGGCCAAATAACCAATTTGCATATCCTTATAATTTTGATTTTTTACAATCCGAGCAATCCCTTCTTCACAAGCCTCTTGAGGGCTGGCTCCTTGTCGCATAAGCTCAACAATTAAAAAAGACCCTAGAGTTTTAAGTACAGCTTCCCCAACTCCTGTGGCGCAACATCCACCTACTTCATTATCTACAAACATCCCTGCGCCAATTACTGGAGAATCTCCAACTCTCCCATGCATTTTCCAGGAAAGACCTGATGTAGTACAAGCTCCAGAAATATCGCCATTTTTGTCCAATGCTAATAATCCAATAGTATCATGGTTCTCAACATTTATTATTGGTTTATATTCTGATTCTTTCAACCATTCTTTCCATCTTTTTTCTGCTTTTTCAGTTAGTAGATCTTCTTTAGGGAATCCTTTTTCTAATGCAAATTTTAGTGCGCCTTCTCCTGCTAACATAACATGAGGGGTTTCATCCATTATTTTTCTAGCTACTGAGATTGGGTGTTTGATATGTTGTAAAAAACTAACTGAACCACAATTACCTGTTTCATCCATAATGCAAGCGTCAAGTGTGACTTTTCCTTCTCTATCAGGTAATCCTCCTAATCCAACTGACATAGATTCTGGATCAGCTTCAGGTATTTTCACTCCATTTTCTACGGCATCAATTGCCTTCCCCCCATTTCGCAGCACTTTCATTGCAGCAACATTGGCTGCCATTCCATGCTCCCAAGTAGAAATGACCATTGGGAACCCTTTTTGAGAATTTGGATTTGTTTTACTTGTTTTTGTAGAAATTAATTTTGGGATAATTGTTGCCCCAATAGCTCCTAAAACCCCCCCTTTTATAAAACTTCTTCTGTTTGACATAAGTTTAATTTTTATTCAAATCGTATAGCGACCAAATTACTAAATTATTTGGGTTAAATATAGCAGTTCCAATTTCTATTATTTTTTCTTCACCAGGCAATAAGGTAAAGAAATTATCTGAGAAATTTCCTTCTCCCCCATGTAGATAAACCTGAAAGGATGGTATATCAGTACTGATTTTTAGTTGACCTCCTATATACTGATATTGAATATTTGGTTTTTGGAATTCATAATTTTTAATCGTTTTTGTAAAGCCAACTTTTGATTGCACTTTTTGATGTTGTAATTCACAAATGATAAATTCATCATCTTTACAAAAAGGGATGGAATCAATGAGTTGTGATTTGGCTTTAATTTTGACAACCCGCTTACTGTAAGAAATCAATTTTCCTTCTAAGGAATAAGTACTAACAAGCAAAGTGTCAGTACAATTTGTAGTATCAGAGATTGCCCAGATATTAAAATTATTGGTTTTAGTTTTTTCTAAAGAAAGAGAGATTGGGGCAAAAACATCTTGCGCAGTGTAGTGAAGCGCTTTCCAATTCCCAAAATAATCTCGGCTACTCCAGGATGCAACAGGCCAGCAATCATTTAGTTGCCAATATAAAGTACCCATGCAATAGGGTTGACTTCTTCTGTGCGCTTCCATTCCTATTCGCATGCCTTCAGCTTGTAAAATTTGACTTGCATAAATGAATTTTTTAAAATCTTTTGGCACATTGAATTCTCTTTCCATATATTCAGTGATAAGATAATTCCCTCTTGGATGTTTTTGATGACTTTTCATTGCATCTGAGTCTAAAGTCCAGTCAGTAGAATCTGAGAAGGCAGCTATAGTTGAAATTTGAGGAAAAGATTGAAATCCAAACTCACTCATAAATCTAGGTATTTTTTTTTCAAAATTCTCAAATGGTTCGGCATCATGCCATACGCCCCAATAATGAGCATCCCCTTCAAATTGATGTTGAGTATTTCCTCTCCCAAACTTTGGTGAGCTTTCCCAATAAGCAGATTGAGAATATGTTTTGGTTATTTTAGGTAAAATTTCTTGAAATACTTTTTTATATCCAATCCAGATTGCTTCTTTTTGTTCTTTTGTATAAGAATCTTGCCATCCCCATCTTTCCCATCCTTCCGAATTTTCATTATTCCCACACCAAAGTACAATAGATGGATGATGACGTAATCGTTTGATGTTGTAAATTGCTTCCTGTTGGACATTTTCTAAAAACAAAGAATCAAAAGGGTACATAGCACAGGCAAACATAAAATCTTGCCAAACTAATATGCCAATAGAATCACATAATTCATAAAAAATATTTTCTTCATAGATTCCTCCTCCCCAAACTCTAAGCATATTCATATTTGCATCCTTAACATCAGTTAGTAATTTTCTATAATGATTTGGACTCACCCTATTTTGTAAATTGTCTTGAGGTATATAATTTGCACCTTTCATAAAGATAGGAATACCATTTACTTTAAAATAAAAACTCTCTCCAATTTCATCACTATTAGTAATCAACTCTATTTTTCTTAACCCTATTTTTTTTGTTTTACTATCAATAGTTTCTTTTTTGTCTAAAATAGAGACTACTATATTATATAATTTTTGATCTCCAAACCCATTTGGCCACCATAGTTCTGGGTTTTGAATTTTAATATCTATAGAAAGGTTGTTTTTGCCTTTTTTTAGTTTGAAATTTTCTAAAATACTATCATGAGCTTTAATAGTGATTTCTTTTTGATTTGTAGATTCAATTTCGAGACTAACTGTTAGAGAGGCTTCAATATCTGTTAAGTTATTTTGGGTAATATTAATAGTGTTAATTATACATTCATTCCAAGCAGTTAAATTTACTTTTCTCCAAATCCCAGAAGAAGTGATTTTTGCCCCCCAGTCCCAGCCATAATGAAACCCTGCTTTTCGTGTAAACACTCTCCCTCCTCCAGGCAGACTATAGCCTAAAATGCTTTCTTTTTCTTTTTCAATTCTGTTAGGAGGAAAAAATTTTACTATTAGTGTGTTTTCTTTTCTGACTATCCCATTTACATCTATATCCCATGCGATAAACATGTTATTTGCTTCTAATATAAGTGAATCATTTAGAAAAACTTTTGTGTAAGTATCTAATCCATTAAAAACTAGTCTATGATTTTTTTTTGCCAGTATAGTTTCAGATAGCTGAAAATTTGAGCGATATGTCCATTCTGTTTCAAATATCCATTGTATACTATCTTCATTAGTTGCATAAAATGGATTGGAAATCAGTTTATAATTTAATAAATCAGAAACATTGTTACCAGGGACTTTGGCATCATACCACTTCCCCTCATGTTTAAATTCCCAGCCGCGTATTTCTTCAAAAATAATTTCTTGCTTTTCATTAATACATGCAGAAAAGATCCATAATCCGATTAAGAAATATTTATACAATGGTGATTAGTTTGGTTTTTAATTTTTCAATGTTTGTTGTTTTTGTTTCCAGAATGCCATCTTTGCCTCTTTCACCCCCTGAAAGATGAAAATTACGGATGCCAATTTTATATAATATTTCTACATTTTCATAATTTACGCCACTTCCAGCTAATATTTGGATGCGATTATTGGCCAGTTTGATTATTTTTTTCAGATTTGAGATGCCATCCATCACATTAGAACTTTGTCCTGCAGTTAAAAGACTGTTACAACCACAGGAGATCACATCTTCTAAATTTTGTCTTAGATTATTTGCCTTGTCAAAAGCTCTGTGAAAAGTAATGTGCATAGGCTTGGCTGCTTTTACCATCATTTCTGTTTGCTCTATATTGATAGAGTGATCTTTATTTAGTGCGCCAATAACAACTCCTTCACAGCCTATTGATTTGCAAAACTTAATATTTGATATCATTTCCAACAATTCTTTTTTAGAGAAAAGAAAATTGCCGCTTCGAGGACGAATCAATATTCGAACAGGAAT
>PCBP01000034.1 GCA_002730985.1 Flavobacteriales bacterium
GTTGTTGAAGACGCGGTTAAGGCTGATGAATCTGCTGTAGTTGATGAAGTGGTTGTTGAAGACGCGGTTAAGGCTGATGAAGCTGCTGTAGAAGATGATAATAAAAACCCTGAAAATAAAGAACAAAAAGGAGAGTAAGTAATAGAACTTCTTTTTAAAATTTAGTAAAAGGGTAAGACTTAGGTTTTATCCTTTTTTTATAAAAAATCAGAATGAAATATATTAAAAAAGAACCTGCAGTACTATTGTTACAAGATGGAACCATATTTCATGGTAAGGCAAATGGCATCCAAGGTATTGCTACCGGAGAGCTTTGTTTTAATACTGGCATGACTGGTTATCAAGAAGTGTTTTCTGACCCTTCTTATTACGGACAATTAATGATTACAACTAATGCTCATATTGGTAATTATGGCATTAAGAATGATGAGTCAGAATCTGATGGTATGAAGATCGCAGGTTTAATTTGTAAAAATTTTAATCATGGTTTCTCTAGAGAGGCAGGTGATGGTGATTTGGATTCCTATTTTGTTCAACAGAAAAAAGTGGTGATTTCTGATATAGATACTAGAGCAGTGGTGCGTCATATCCGAGATAAGGGTGCAATGAATGCAATTATCTCAACAGACAATACTAATATTATTAAACTCTCCAAGCTCTTAAAAGAAGTGCCATCAATGGAAGGTCTAGAACTTTCCTCATCTGTATCTACTGCTAATTCTTATTTTCTGGGGGATAAGAATTCGGAAATAAAAGTTGCTGTAATGGATTTAGGAGTTAAAAGAAATATTTTAAAGTGTATGACAGATAGAGGTTGTTATTTAAAAGTATTTCCTATGAATACTAGCTATGCTGAGATGAAAAAATGGAATCCTGACGGTTTCTTTCTGTCAAATGGACCTGGGGATCCATCTGCTATGCCAGAGGTTATTGAACAGGTGCAAAAAATTACCAGTGATGGGAAGGCTGTATTTGGAATTTGTCTAGGTCATCAAGCATTAGCTCTTTCTGAGGGGATTTCAACTTATAAAATGCATAATGGTCATAGAGGGATTAATCATCCTGTAAAGAATTTGGCTACTGGGAAGGCAGAAGTTACTTCCCAGAATCATGGTTTTGGAATCTCAAACGAGGATATTAATAATAATCCTAATGTCGAAGTAACTCATATAAATTTAAATGATGATACTGTTGAAGGAATCAAATTGCTAAATAAAAATTGCTTTTCTGTTCAGTATCATCCAGAATCATCACCAGGTCCACACGATTCAAGATACTTATTTGATGATTTTATAAGTAATATTAAAAGAAAATAGTGAGTAGAATTAGAAATATACATGCAAGACAGATTCTTGATTCTAGAGGCAATCCTACTGTTGAGGCAGAAGTATTTACGGAAAATGGATTGGTAGGAAGAGCGGCAGTCCCTTCAGGAGCTTCTACAGGGAAGCATGAGGCTGTTGAGCTTAGAGATGGAGATAGGGGGGTTTATTTAGGGAAAGGTGTTCTAAAAGCGGTTCGGCATATTAAAACCTTAATAAATGAGGAATTAAATGGCTTGAATGTAGATGAGCAGGCCCTTATTGACAATAGGATGATCAAATTAGATGGAACATCAAATAAGGCAAATTTGGGTGCTAATGCTATGCTTGCTGTTTCATTAGCGTGTTCAAAAGTGGCTGCACAAGCAGTTGGAAAGTCACTTTATGATTATATTGGAGGAATTCATGCTACGGAACTACCTATTCCTATGATGAATATTTTAAATGGAGGATCTCACGCTGATAATAATATTGATTTTCAAGAATTTATGGTGATGCCAGTTGGGGCTAATTCTTTTTCTGAAGCTTTACAAATGGGCACAGAGGTCTTTCATCATTTAAAAGCTGAGTTACAAGCACAGGGATACTTAACTAATGTAGGTGATGAAGGAGGTTTTGCACCAAATTTAGGCTCTAATGAACAGGCTATAGAGGTGGTATTAAAAGCTATCGAATCTGCTGGGTACAGACCAGGAGAAGACATCTATATTTCTATGGACGTAGCTGCTTCTGAGTTTTATAATGCAGATGAGGATTTATATCATTTACATCAGTCAACAGGAGATAAGTTAACCTCATCTGAGATGGTAGACTATTGGTCCGATTGGACCAATAAATACCCTATTTTATCTATTGAAGATGGTTTAGATGAAGATGACTGGAATGGATGGAAAGAATTAACAACTAGGATTGGTGATAAAGTTCAGCTTGTAGGCGATGATTTATTTGTTACAAATGTAGATCGATTAAATAGAGGCATTAAGAATAAGATTGCAAATTCTATTCTAATAAAGGTTAACCAGATTGGGACACTTACTGAAACGATTAATGCTGTAAAGATGGCTCAAAAGAATTCCTACACATCAGTTATGAGCCATAGATCAGGTGAGACTGAGGATACTACTATTGCTGATTTAGCAGTTGCGCTTCATTGTGGTCAGATTAAGACTGGTTCAACCTCACGTTCTGACAGGATAGCGAAGTATAATCAGCTTTTAAGGATTGAAGAGGAGCTTGGGGATAAAGCAGTTTATACTGGAAAAGGGTTTAAATTTATTAAGAAATGAGTATATTAGCAGTTAAATAAAAGCAGATAACAAATGAGTAAGAAAGCAGAGTTACACTATAATGGCAAAGTTTATGAAGTTCCAGTTGTAATAGGCACAGAGAATGAGAATGCAATAGATATTAGTAAGCTTAGGGGTAAATCTGGATTAATAACTTTAGATAGAGGCTTTAAAAATACAGGTTCATGTGAAAGCGCAATTACTTTTTTAGATGGAGAAGAAGGGGTTTTAAGATATAGGGGCTATTCAATTGAAGAATTAGCAGAGAAATCAACTTTCTTAGAAGTGGCATTTTTATTGATTTATAGTGAACTGCCAACAAGAGAAGAATTAGATGCTTTTACAAAAGATATTTCCGAACATTCATTAGTTCATGAGGATGTGAGATCAATTTTAGATGGGTTCCCATCAAAAGCTCATCCTATGGGAGTTTTATCATCCTTAGTCTCATCTTTGACTGCATTTTATCCGAAATCTTTAGATCCAAACCGTTCAGTTGAGCAAATAAATGGTACTGTGATTAGGGCCATTGCTAAGTTGCCAACTCTGGCTGCTTGGAGTTACAAGAATAGAGTTCGTCAACCAATCGTATATCCAAAGAATAATTTGAGTTATTCTGCAAATTTCATGCAAATGATGTTTGCTTTACCAACAACAGATTATGTTGTCAGTCCTGTAATAACTAAAGCAATTGATAAATTATTAATTCTTCATGCTGATCATGAACAAAATTGTTCAACATCAACAGTAAGAGTTGTTGGTTCCTCTCATGCTAGTTTATATGCATCTGTATCTGCTGGAATTGCTGCACTTTGGGGACCACTTCATGGTGGTGCTAATCAAGCAGTAATTGAAATGCTGGAAGCTATAAGAATTGATGGAGGTGATGTAGATAAATATGTTGCTAAAGCTAAAGACAAAGATGATGCTTTTCGTTTAATGGGATTTGGACATAGAGTTTATAAGAGTTTTGATCCTAGAGCGACTATAATTAAGAAAGCAGCTGATGATGTTTTAAAAGAACTAAACATTAATGACCCTGTATTAGAGATTGCTAAGAGATTGGAAGAGGTGGCTTTAGATGATGATTATTTTAAATCAAGAAATCTATATCCAAATGTTGATTTTTATTCTGGAATTATTTATAGAGCACTTGGAATTCCTACTGATATGTTTACTGTTATGTTTGCATTAGGACGACTTCCTGGATGGATTGCGCAATGGAAGGAGATGAGAGAGAATCATGAACCAATTGGAAGACCAAGACAAGTGTATACTGGATCAAAGGAAAGAAAATATGTTCCTATTGAAAGTAGATAAGAAAAATTAATTTCTAAAATAGGGGAGTCATCTGACTCCCTTTTTTTATTTTTGAAATATGGCTTATAAATCTTTACAGCAATGTGTTTCTGATTTAGATAAAGAAGGAGAACTTAAAAGAATCTCTACAGAATCAAATCCTGATTTGGAAATGGCATCCATTCATTTGGATGAATTCGCTAAAAATGGGAAAGCCATACTATTTGAAGATATAAAAGGGAGTCAGTATAAAGCAGTATCTAATTTATTCGGATCAGTGGCTAGAAGTAAGTTTATATTTCGTGACAGTTTGCAAATTGTTAAAGATTTGATTCAAATTAAAACTAATCCTTCGGTTATATTAAATAATATCCCTCGATTTATTTTTGCTTTATTAAATGGAATCTATGCAATACCTAAGAAAGTAAGGTTTAAAAATTTTAAGGAGATTAAGATTGAAAATTTACCTCAGATAAAATGCTGGAAAAATGATGGCGGTGCTTTTGTAACCCTTCCACAAGTTTATTCAGAAGACATAGACAGCCCTGGTATAATGCACTCTAATTTAGGCATGTATAGAATTCAGCTTTCTGGTAATGAGTATGATGTTAATCAAGAGATTGGAATGCATTATCAATTACATAGAGGCATTGGAATACATCAGAAGAAAGCTAATCAAAAAGGAGAGCCTTTAAAGGTCTCTATTTTTGTGGGAGGCCCTCCAGCACATAGTTTTGCAGCAGTTATGCCTCTTCCTGAAGGTATGAGTGAAGTTTCTTTTGCTGGTGTGTTATGTAAAAGAAGATTTCGTTACTCTAGGAAAGATGGTTATATTATTTCATCAGATGCAGATTTTGTAATCTGTGGTGAGTTATATCCTAATGAATTGAAACCAGAAGGGCCATTCGGTGATCATTTAGGATATTACAGTCTGAAGCATAATTTCCCTGTTTTAAGAGTTCATAAGGTTTATGCTAAGAAAGATGGTATTTGGCCATTTACAGTTGTCGGTCGCCCCCCACAGGAGGATTCTCATTTTGGGGCACTAATACATGAGATAGCTGGAAAAGCAATTAATAAAGAGATTCCAGGACTTAAATCTGTAAATGCTGTAGATGCTGCAGGGGTTCACCCTTTACTTTTAGCAATTGGTTCTGAAAGATACACCCCTTATAGTCCTACTAAACAACCACAAGAAATCTTAACCATTGCAAATCATATATTGGGTACAGGTCAGATGAGTTTAGCAAAATATTTATTTATTTGTGATGAAGATGATTATCTAGATGTAAATAACGAGATTGCTTATTTCACTCATTTTTTTGAAAGAGTAGACTGGAAGAGAGATTTGCATTTTCAGACTAAAACAACTATTGATACTTTGGACTATAGTGGGGAAGGTCTTAATGAAGGGTCTAAAGTGGTTTTAGCTGCTGCAGGAGAACCAAAAAGGGAATTAATCAAAATTTTACCAGATCTAGAATTTCCCTCAGACTTTTCTAATCCTAGGTTAGTGAGTAATGGCAACTTAGTTTTGGAAGGGAAAGGAGAAATTAAGGAACTTCTCTCCAGTTTAGAAAAACAGCATATTCAAGGAGTAGCACTTATTACATTGGTTGATAATGCTAGTTTCGTAAGCGAAAATTTTTCTAATTGGCTATGGGTCACTTTTACTCGTTCAGATCCTGCTCATGATATTTATGGATTAGATGCAGAAAATAAGAATAAACATTTCTCGTGTTCTATTCCTATAATTGATGCTAGAATTAAACCTCATCATGCTCCTGTTTTAGAGAGGTAAGTATAGTCCTTCTTATAATGTTTATTGATTCTTGGATATATCTTGCGATACTAATTGTGTTTCTTCTGATAATTTTTCCATTTCTTTTTTTTCTTTTCTTTAGCAAGTATTTGATATTTTGGTGCTTCTGCGAATTTTTTTGGCAAGTTCAATTTCGGCACTTCTTTTTCAATCAATTTTTCAATATCCATAAAATCTCTAACTTGCTTATGATTGATAAAAGTTATGGCTTCTCCTGTTCTATCTGCTCTTGCTGTTCTTCCAATTCTATGAACATAATCTTCTGCATCATGAGGGACTTCATAATTTATTACAAGTTCAATACCTTTTATATCAATGCCTCTAGATAAAATATCAGTAGCTACTAATATCCGGATTTTTTTACTTTTAAACTCTCTAATTGTTTGCTCTCGTTGTTCTTGTTCCAATCCTGAGTGCATCTCTGAAGATCTCATTCCGGCTTTATTAAGTGTCCTTTTGATTTCTCGTACACTTTTTATACTTGATGCAAAAATCAATACATGACTTAAGCTTTTTCCTTTTGTTTTTAGTATTTCTCTCACCAAATCTATTTTTTGGCTGTCATAGCACATATAAGCTAATTGGGTGATCCCAGCTGCAGGCTTAGAAATTGCTAGACTGATACTTGCAGGCTTTTTTAATAATTTGTTTGCTAACTCTCTAATTTTTGCTGGCATAGTTGCTGAAAACAGCAGGGTTTGTCTTTTCTCAGGTAACTGTTTGGCTATACTCATTATATCATCATGAAATCCCATATCTAGCATTCTGTCTGCCTCATCTAGTATTAAATGTTCCACTCCTGAGGTGTCAAAATAATTAAAGTCTAGATGAGCAAGTAGTCTCCCTGGGGTACAAATAATTATATCAGCTCCTTTTTTTAATGCTTCTTTTTGGTTGTCGAACTCCACGCCAGTTCCTCCTCCATATATTGGGTAGGATGATGAATTTGTGAAATAGGAAAACCCCTCAATCTGCATATCGATTTGTTTAGCTAGTTCTCTAGTTGGAGCGATGATGATTGCTTTAACTTTGTTGCTGGGATATTCTTTTGTTAGTTTGTCTAGGATAGGAAGTACAAAGGCAGCTGTTTTTCCTGTTCCTGTTTGTGCACAAGCTATCAAGTCTCTTTCTTTTTGTATGATTGGAATGGCTTGTTCTTGTATGGGGGTTGGTTTATCAAATCCCATCATCTCGAGTCCTTCTTGCAATTCGTTGCCGAATTTAAATGTTATGAAATTCATTTGGCAAAGATACTAAAAGCAATATTGATTCTCTTCAATTAATTTATCTGCTATTTTTCTTCTTAATTCTTTAGGGTTTATATTGTATCCTCTTGTAAAGCGTCTCAATCCCATCAACAATATTTTCTGTTCATCTCCCTCTGCAAAAGATAAAATAATTTCTTTTCCTGATTTATTACAGTTTGTTATAGTTTCATATAAGAATAATTTACTCATATTAATTTGTGGTTTGGTTTTTTCTTTTCCATTTTTAAGGGTTAACTTCTCAGTTCTTAAGATAGCAGATTCGGCTGCATATACCTCTATTATCATATCTGCTAAATTCATTAGTAATTCTTGTTCTTTTTCTATATCCATTGCAAAATGCTGAGCTGCTTTTCCTGCAAGCAGCAAGATCACTTTTTTTAACTTCTTAAGGTGCTCTTTTTCTACTTCAAATAGTATATTATTATCTGGTTTTCCGAAAGAAGGGATACTCATTAAATCAGAAGCTGCTTTCATTGCAGGAGTCATAATATCTAATTCGCCTTTCATTGTTTTTTTCAGAATCATTCCCACAAGTAACATTCTGTTTATTTCATTTGTTCCTTCATAGATTCTTGCAATTCTAGCATCTCTATAAGCAGCTTCCATAGGAGTGTCTGCTGAATATCCCATTCCGCCAAGAATTTGGATTCCCTCATCAGAACAAAACTGGATCGTTTCAGACCCTAATACTTTTACAATAGAACATTCAATTGCATATTCTTCTACTCCTTTTAAATGTGCTTGCTGATGATCTGCACCTTCATTTTCTAATCGTGAAATATTTTTCTCTATTTCATCTCCCGATCTGTAAGTTGAGGATTCGACAGCAAAAGTTCTGCTAGCCATATCTGCTAGTTTGTGTTTAATAGCCCCAAATTTTGAAATAGGAATTTTAAATTGAATTCGTTCATTTGCGTATTTAATAGATGTACTTATAACCCTTCTACAAGCATCTATCACTGCAGCAGAGAGTTTAATTCTTCCAACATTAAGTGCGTTCATAGCGATCTTAAATCCATTCCCTCTCCCTCCTAATAAATTCTCAACTGGAACTTTCACTCCATTAAAGAACACTTGACGAGTAGAAGATGAGTTTAGGCCTAATTTACGCTCTTCTTCTCCTAAGGTAATGCCTTCCATTCCTTTTTCTAAGATGAAGCCAGTTATGTTTTTATCATCTTCAATTCTTGCAAAAACAATAAATATATCTGCAAAACCTGCATTTGAGATCCACATTTTCTGTCCTGTGATGAGGTAGCTTTTACTATCTTTAGTAATTACTGCCCTTGTTTTTCCTGAGTTTGCATCTGACCCTGCTCCTGGTTCGGTTAAGCAATAACAACTCATCCATTCTCCATTAGCAAGTTTTGGAAGGTATCTTTCTTTTTGCTCATCATTCCCATAAAGTAAGATAGGTAATGTTCCTATTCCAGTATGTGCTCCAAATGCGGTTGAGAATGATCCATTTGCTCCAGAAATCTTATCACAAATTAGTACAGAAGTATTAAATGGCATTCCCATTCCACCATATTCTTCTGGAACA
>PCBP01000035.1 GCA_002730985.1 Flavobacteriales bacterium
CGGGATCAATTAATGTATATGTTTCATTCGTGTTACATCCTAATGCATCTGTAATTATTACATTGTAACTACCTGCAGTTAGATTAGAGATGTTTTGTGTTGATTGGCCATTTGACCAGCTATATGTATAAGGTGGATTTGAACTTGTTATCAAGGTATTAATTGCACCATTATTTAGCCCACTGCAGCTAGGATTAGTAATTGTTGGAGAGATAGTTATGTCTGAGCCATTTAAAATAACTTGATACTGGAACGAAAAATTCCCTTGAACTGGACAAGCATCATCTGAAATATTAACAGTGAAGAAATATGGGCTTCCAGTTGTGTCAGATAAATTTGGAGTCCAGTTGAAAGTTCCTAATGGGTTCATTGAGTTATTATTTGTGATGGTAAAATTTGCTGCTGGTATGCCATTATTCCAACTCATTGAAACAGCACCACCGCAAGGAGTCCCTCCATTTACATTAAAAGTATTAGCTTGAGGTCCGTAACCAGAAGCTAAAGTACCTGTAGTTTGTCCACTTAAGGAGTTATTTCCACTAAGTGTATAGGTATTTCCATTCCATCCATCACCCCATGAGTCATACATTATGAACTGTAAACTGCCTAAATTGCTATTTGGTACACAAACTGTACCTGAAAAGGGAGCTCCTCCAGAGGCAATTATAGTGCCTGCCCCTGATGGATCATAAATCTCCCAAGAAACTTCACTCTGCCAAGACCCTCCACCTACGTTTACTGTAATCTGAGATCCTAGTGGTGTAGGGTTATTATTAATTGTATTAATATCAAAAATGATATTTTGGCTCCCATTAGGACAATTTAGTTCGTAGGTGTAAGAATTAGTATTATTAATATCAACTAATGTTGTTAAGTTGATTCCTGACAGCGCTGGTGGTATATTTCCTGTACAAGAGAAAGAATTTATTTGAATATCTCGGATAATACTTCCAATGAGTATCCCATTTCTATATTCCGATATTTTTATTGCTAGTATACCTGTTATGATATTAGGGGGAGTAATACATAAATTACCTGTTGTTGGATCAAAAGTTGATCCTCCCCCGACAGGGTTTGTTGAATTATAAGGAGGAATATATGTGACAGTACCACCATTATTATTGTTTAGTGGAGTAATTAACGAATATACTAGCGAATCGCCATCAGTCTCAATTGCCCCATTATTATAACAATAGTAATTTCCAGCACAAACAAATGGTGTAGGATTTTGTGAGAATGTAGGAGAGTTATTGCAATATACTGTGTTATTTAATGTGGCCTGAACGCATAACTCCTGATTCCCAGGGTTATTGATTGTATTTATTACTTGATTTCGTGCAAGCTCACATACTGATAGTACCCAATCTGAACAATGTGATAGGGTTATTGTTGCTTCATAGGTATATTGTTCTATCCCTAGACTGTTACCTCCGTTACAAAAAGATAGGCAAGCAGGATTAATATTAATTGCCGAACCTATTTGGTTAAGTGCTGCTGATCCAGAACCGCAAGAAGATGTGTAATCTAGGTAGAGAGTCCCCCAGTTTGGAACTCCCTCACAATCTCTATAGAATTTCAAGGTAATTTTATAAGTATCCGAACTGGACCCTGAATTAATACATTCATATGCTATATCCATTCCTGCTGCATGTGTGGCATATAGCTTAATGCTACTTATTAATAATAGTGGTATTAAAAGGAACTTTCTCATACTTAATAAAGATCTATTTATCTGATCAACATGATAGTGCCTTCATAAGTTCTTAGTTTCCCATTGAAATCAGTCAGTGCTATAGCATAAACATAAATTCCTGCAGGTGCAAATTCTCCAGCATTATTTAGCTTTCCTTTCCAGCCAACATCTGTTTGATTAGTTGTAAAGATCCTTTTACCTGCTCTATCATAGATACTAAATTCGTATTCTGAAATACCATTTACAATAGGTAAGAAATAGTCGTTATCTAGGTCGTTATTAGGAGTAAATGCATTTGGGACATAGATACTAAATGCGGGTGTGATATAGATTGTTTGCAAAGCAACATCAGTACAGCCACTATCTGATTCAATGGTAAGTGATACTTGGAAAGTTCCTGTATCATTATAGGCGTGTACTAGTTCATTAAAGTTAGTTAAAGATGAATTCCCATCATCAAAATTCCAGATCCCATTTATATGCTCACTCGATAGATCAGTAAAGTAGATTTGCGGGTTTATAATACTAGTAGATTGAGGATATGCAGAGATAGTTGCATTAGGTAATGGATTTATGTTTACAGATGCGCTTCCTGATATTAAGATAGCTTTACAGCCCTTAGAGTCTGTCACATCTTGTATGGTATATACTCCGCTTTGGTTAGTAGCAACTGTATAAATATTTCCTATATTTGAAACAGAGCTAGAAATTAAGCCTGCAGAATAGTTTAAACTATATGGAGGAGTTCCTGATGTAGTTGTAAAAATGACATCTGTTGTGCTCCCATCATTACAGATGGAGCCTCCACCACTTAAAGCAACTTCTGGCAATGGATTTGTTATAATACTTAGGGTTTGGGCAATATTATTTGTACAATTATTATTATCAGTAATAGAATTTATTTCATAGACAGATGCTGTAGCTGGGCTTATAGTGATTGAGTCAATGGGGTTGTTAAAGGGAATGCCTGTTGATACTCCATTCACTGAATAACTTACAAACCAAGGCGCTACTCCGGCTGTAAAGTTAAATCTAAGTTGAATAATATCTCCATCACAGGTCTCATTTTGACTTGAGAAATTTACTTGAGGGATCTCATTTACAATGAGAGTTGTATTTTCAGATAGATTTGACTCACACCCTTTTGCATCGATGACATAAGTTAGAGCATAAGTTGCAGTTGTAGTTGGGCTTACTAATATAGGTAGTCCGCCTGCAGGAACATTCACTGAAGTAGAAGTTCCTGCTGTAGTGTAATCTACATTGTATGGGGGAGTTCCGCTTGGGGCAGTAAGAAGGAGAGTAGCATCATCCCCAACACAGATAGGATTTGGCAATATCGTAAAATCAATATCTGGCAATGGGTTTACATAGATATCTTGTGTCCCAATACTATTTTGATTCACACAGCCATTAGCATCTGTGATACTATTAATGATGTATGTATTATTTCCAATAGAAGGGGATACTTGATGAGTACTTGCCCCTGCACTATTAATTGGTCCAATTACTTGAGCTAAAGCATTTACTGTATAGTTTATGATATATGGAGCAACTCCTCCTTGGTTAAAATTAAAGTCTAGAGTTACAGCATCATTTAAGCATATATCATTGTCAGATGTTGTAAAGTCAACACTAAAATAAGCTGGTTCGGTCATTATTATTGTTGTGTCATTTTCACAAGCGATTAAATTAGTGGTTGTGATTGTTGTTGGGTCAGCAACTGTAACATTATAACTTCCGGCACTTAGATTTAAGGAGTTTGCTCCATACCAATTTTGAGTATATGCCCCGCCATTTGCTCCAGAAGGGTTTAATGTAATTGTCCCATCATTAAAATTGTTGCAGCTAATATCAGTAATTGTTGGATTAAATATAATTTCTGAAGGTTCATTAACTATTGCAGAATCTTGAACTGGACATCCTGCTACTGTAACAATTACATTATAAGTTCCTGGTCCTAGATTTGAGATGCTATCTGCAGTTGAGCCATTATCCCAAAGAAAAGTTGCTGAAGAAGAAGGTGCGTTTAATACAATGGAATAATCCTCAGTTGCTCCAAACCAGGGCGTACTAAAACTTGCAGCACTTTCGCAAGGCCCCATTGTAATTGGTGCACCACCTGCATTACCCATGCACACAACTCTCATTCTTGTGGCGCCATAAGCACCTGTAATAGGTGTTATAAAATTGAAGGGGTATACAGTTCCAGGATTCCAGGTGCCCCATGGAATATTAATCACTCCTAGGTCTTCACCAGCATCACCAAAGTCACCATCAATATTAAAATCAATGTATACATTTATTGCTTCTGGTGCATATTGCCCAGCAACTGCAAATATATCGCTGGGTGTTACATTTACAGTATACATTACCGCCTCTGTTAGATCTGCAAATTCCCCCGCTGATCCAGTATTTATTGTGTAATCCTCATACTCATCAGGCAGTCCTGCTGTATTATTTTGAATATTAAAATTATCACCTGTTAATTGCACTTCTTCTATTATTGTAGCCGGTTGAGAAGCAAAACCAGAGGCAGGATTTGATGTGCAGTATGACAATAGAGAAATAGTTCCTGGTGGGGTAGTGCCACTAAAAAAACTGACTACAGCAGAACCATCATTCGCACCATAACAACTGCTATTATATCCAATAAGTGAACTTGATGTATTTAAAGGGCTGTAAAGAGATACAGAATTTGAATGAGAACAACTATTAGCATCTGTAACTGTATAATTGTAAGTTCCTGCAGATAGTTGTAACGGGTTTTCACCGTACCAATTATAATTATATGGAGTGAGCCCACCGCTTGCAGAAATAATTGCACTCCCATCTGTAAAACCATAACATGATGGATTACTTACTGTAATGTTAGCACTTAATACAGTTGGTGCTTCATTTACGAAAATAGAACTTGCAAGAGGTATTGGGTTACATCCAATAGGAGTATAAGTATATGTGATATTATGATTGCCAATGCCGTAGATTGCAGGATCAAAGTCAGTGATAATTGTTCCTGTATTATTGGTAAAAATACCTTCACCTTGGGAAGACCATCCGGCAGGTGGGATTCCAGTTAATGTAAATGAATTTTCATTGGAACAAACTACTAGAGGAGAGGTAATGAAGATACTTGAGGCACTAAAAATATTAACTACTGCATAAGCACTATCACCTGGGCAGTTCTGTGTTCCTGGTATTGTGTAAATATATGTGCCACTAGTATCAGTTGCAGGATCAAAGGTTCCGTTAACAGTATCTCCAGCAAAAGACCAGTATCCAAAAGATAATGGGGTTCCATTTAACATGTCTATTAAATTCACAGCCGAGTCGGTATCACAAAACAGAATAGGATTTGGGATGCCGACTGATCCACCTGCATCCCCAGGATTGGGCCCTCCAAAACCATCATTAGGTCCGAACGAGGTGAATTCTATAAAACAAGGATCAGGATTAGTTCCTGTTGCAGCCGCGTTAGCAATCATTACAACATAGATTTGGCCAGCTATAGCATTTCCTATCTGAATAACTTCTGCGGTGGTTGGAGGAGCAGTACTGCAATCTTCTTGATTTCCATTTGTTAATTGATCGCACATAGTTGTTAGGTCATTAAATGGCCCCCAACATTTAAAGTCAAGATTAGGCGAATTAAGAAGATTTGGATATGGTATTCCTAGCACGTCAGTAGGAGTGACATTGATGCTTAAAGGTCCATTTGTAGAAGATACAAAATAGTAGAAGGAAGCATTTGCACTCATGTTAGTAAAACCACAACTAAGATTTGCTCCAAATGGTGCAGTTGCTGTTCCAGATGTAGCAGCAGGATATAAAGATCCATTACAAATCTCAGGTATTGATGCTGAACAGGATTGGACAGGTACTGCACCTGATTGAGCATAGCTAAAAGTATAACTTAAGACCGTAAAAAATATCAGTAAATTTCTTTTCATTTATTGTAGGCTTAATAACTTACAAATATACGAAAAAATATATGTTTGGTTGTTTCTGACTTGAAAATCAGTTATTTAGAATTAATATAAATTAGCATATTAATGTAATATTTCTGTTTTAGCAAATCAATTTAGATGTTTGCAATTAGACTCTTTTATCCATCCAATATTGCCATTTGCAAGTTTAATATTAATCCAGTTTCCTATTTGATCAATGATTTCTATTTTTGCTCCTGAATGTAGAGAAAATAGGTTGGTGCTGTTATCTGTGGGTGCGCTATTTACAATTACAGATGAGGCAAAAATGATTGCTTGACTTTTACTATGACTCTTTTGAAATGAGGAATATGTTATGCAAAATAAAATTAGCACAAGTGTATTAAAAGAAGCCAAAAGATACTTTGTTTGGTAGTTTGTCAGCCTATTGAGTAGTTGAATAATTAGTACAATCCAAACACAAAATATTAAAAGTGTCTGCCAGATCTTGGTTGTATACATACCTATTAAATTTTCCCACCATCTTTTGTAAAAAAGTTTAGGTAAAGCCTCTATCCGGTCAATTATTCTAAGGTTAGTAAGTTGTAAATTATGTATAGCCCCCTCATTATTTGGATTTAATTTAAGTGATTTCTCGTAATACCAAATAGCATTTGCCCAGTCTTGTGTTTGGTAATAGCAATTTCCTAGATTGTAGTAAAGTTCGCTACTTTCTAGATTATTTAGAATAATACTGTCATAGAGAGAAGTAGCATTCGAGTAATTCCCCTTTGTGTATTCTTCATTCCCTTGCAAGAAGAGAGGATTTTTCGCGAAAGTTTGTAAACAAAATAATATTAAAAATATAAAGGTTAATTGTTTCATCTCAATGCAGTTTCAACCTCAATTATTATTTTTTTTGCTTTTTCTAATATAGTGTCCATTTGAGCATTTTTATTATTTGATGGGGCGTAGCGAGCAAATTCACATTCATTTAATAGATTGATAAACTTTTCTTCTGTCTCTTTATTGATCGCAAAGGAATTAAAATAATTAGTTACAGTTTCTTTGGATAGTTCTGCAGAATCCACTTTGAATTTATCTGCAAAATACCCCCAAAGTGATTTTTCAATTTCTTCAAAAAAGACATCAAAATTGGCATTATTTATGCGCTTTTGTGCTTTTTTTAGTCTTTTTTGGGCTATTTTGTTGGCTCTTTTGTTTTTCCAGCGAGTACTTTTGGTGTCTATTTTTCCAAGAAATCTATCATAAATTTTCAATAAAATTAACATGCTAATTGGTAACAAGATGAGTAGATAAAATAGATTTCTAGATATCTTATCTTCTTCAATTGGTTTTAGATTAGTTTTAGTAGATATATAATTAATATCTTTTTGCTCATTTCTTACTATTTGCTGATTTGTAGAAGAATTTTCATTCTCATTATTAGCACTTGCATTAATGATAAGTTGATGCTGATTTGATTTTTTAGTCTCATATTTGTTTTTTACTGGATTGAAGAGAATTAAATTTGCACCTGGTATTGTGTATTGCCCTTTGTATCTAGGGATTAGTAAATATTCAAATGTTTTGATGCTTCGTTTTAATCCTCCTTCAAATATCTTTTCAGATATTTTAGGGTCATATACTTCAAAGTCTTCAGGGAATTGAATATCTAGAGGCTCAATCAATTCAATATTACCTGTTCCTGTAATTGTTAGTTTATAATTGATGGCATCATTAGCATTAATAGTCGTATTGTCTACCTCTGATTTTATATTCATATTTCCTACACTACCATTGAAGTTAGCAGGTGGAGTCGGTAAATCAGCTACAGTTATTATTATAGGATTCGAACGGATTCTTTCTTCTTGAGTTTGATAGTTTCTCCCAAAGAAATTTGCGAATGGGTCACGATTATTTTGTCTATTTTGAATACGAATATTGCATTTCAATTCTATAGGATCAAGCTCTAACTCTCCAGATTTTTGGGCTGTAAGTACAGATTTTTTTATGATTGCAACATTATAAGGGACACCATCAATGACATCACGTTTAAATTGGCTGGAGGTTTTTAGATCTTTTGTCCAGAATCCATTTAGAGCAGGTAGCGCAGATACTTCAGTGTTTTGTAGATCAATACGGGTAAATAACGTGTAGGTGACTAAAATTTGCTCTCCAATTACAATATTTCTTTTACTTACATTAACTTTAATAAATAGGTTGTCAGAGATTGCTTTTTGTTGATTCGCATCTCTCTTTTTTTCTTTCACTACATTGATAGTCAATGATTTACTGCTCACAGTTTGCCTATTTGCTGTAATTGTAGCAGGAGTAATGTTATAAGCTCCTTCTTTTATTGCTTTCAGGTAGAAAGAATATGTAGTTGAACTGTTGCTTTGACTTTTTCCATTTACAAAGGTATAGCTGCTTTGTGTCGAAGGGTTAGGCCCGCTTAATATTTGTAGACCGTTAAAATTTGGTGATTTGAAATTCTCGCCTGTTGTATTAATACTGTATTGTACTAGAATCTGTTCTCCAACTATAGCCGGATTTTTATCAGCCGATACTGTTAATGTTTGTGCATGTATTAATACACTGCATAAGAAAAATAATATGAAACTTAGTCTCTTCAATTTACCAATCTTTTAAAATTTTAACTTTTTTGCCTTTCACTTTCTTTTTTTGCATTTCTTTCTGTAGATCCTTTTCCTGTTCCTGTATAGCTTCTAGCATTTTCTCAGCAGCTTCCTTACTCATTTCTTGTTTGTTTTCCTCTTGATTTTCTTTCTTCTCTTCTTGATTTTCTTTCTGCTCTTCTTGATTTTCTTTCTTCTCTTCTTGATTTTCTTTCTGCTCTTCTTGGTTTTCTTTCTGCTCTTCTTGGTTTTCTTGGTTTTGCTTCATTCTTGTACTTAAAGCTAGGTTATGTCTTGTATCATCATCATCTGGGTTAATTCTTAATGCATTCTTATAAGCATTAATAGCTTCTTTTAGTTTTTGCTCTTTAACTAAAGAATTCCCTAGATTATGATACACTTTTGCTAAATCATTTTTACTAGGGGCATTATCTTCTAATGCATTAAATAGTGCAGATGCTTCATCGTAGCGTTCTTGTTTATAAATAGCATCTGCTAAATTAAAAGAAGCATTAAAATAGTCTTGATCTTTCTCTAATGATTTTCTGTATTGCATTTCCGCTTCATTATAACTACTATCATTATATAATTTGTTGCCATCTCTTAAAAATGATTTCTTATTCTGGGCAATAGAATTAATGCTTATGAAGAATAATAATACAGTTAATAGGCTTCTCATGAGTTTTTATATAAATTAATACGATTACTCCATTTGTTTCTTCTAGGTAATAAGATTAGTTCTAAAATTAAGACTAGAATTGCTAAACCAATAAATAATTGGAATCGGTCTTTATATTCTGTAAATATCATGGTGCCAATTTCTTTTTTTTCCATTTTGTTAATTTCGGCAAATAATGTCGGTAAACCTGACTTAGAGTTATTCGCTCGCACATAAGTTCCATTTCCGGCATCGGCAATTTTTATAAGTAAATTTTCATTTAATTTACTTACGACAGTTTTCCCTTCTTTATCTTTGCGGTAACTAATTTGGGCGCCATATTGGTTGTAGATTGGAATTGGGCCTCCTTTACTTAATCCCATTCCTAGAGTATGAACAAAGATGCCAACTTCATTCGCTTGTTTAGCACTTTCAATCGCGTTTTCATCATGGTTTTCTCCATCTGTAATAATGATAATGGCTTTGTTTTGTCCATTTTCCATATCAAAGGATTGCATACTTAATTCGATTGCCTTTCCAATTTTAGTGCCTTGTGTAGGGACAATATTTGTATTTACGTTAGATAAGAATAATTTCGCAGCTGAGTAATCAGTAGTAATTGGTAACTGAACATAAGCCTCTCCTGCAAATACAATTAAACCGATTCGGTCTCCTTCTAGGTTGTCAATTAGCTTAGAAATAGCTTGTTTTGCCCTTTCTAGTCTGTTAGGTTTTATATCCTCTGCCATCATAGAATTAGAGAGGTCAATAGCAATCATTAAATCAACCCCTTCTCTTTTTACTTCTTCCATCTTTGTGCCAATTTGTGGGTTGGCAATTCCAATAATGAGTAAAATAAAAGTTGAAATAGTGAGTGTATTTTTTATCTTATATCGGCTGCTAGAAAAAGAGTGCATGAGTTCATTTACCATTCTAGTATCCCCAAAAAGGGATAAGGCATTTTTTTTCCACTTACTATACAGCAGCATGGCAAGTATTAAGATAGGTACTCCGAGCAGGAGATTCAGATATTCAATATGTTCGTATCTTAACATCTAGGGGATTTGTTTTAAATAAGTGATTTGTAAAACGAATGCTAAGAATAAAAGTGCTAAAGCCCATAATGAAAAAGGTAGGAATTTTTCTGATTTTCTGTGAAACTCAGTAACTTCTATTCTGGATTTTTCTAAGGTGTCAATATCTTTATAAATATTTTGTAATGAAGTGTTATTAGTAGCTCTAAAGTATTTGCCATCTGTTAGAGTTGCGATATCTTGTAATGTTTCTTCATCAATCTGCACTTCTACATCTTGGTATTGTATACCAAAAGGAGTTTGAAAAGGATATGGAGCAAATCCTTTAGTTCCTACCCCAATGGTATATACTCGTATTCCAAATTTCTGAGCAATTTCAGCAGCAGTAAGTGGTGGCACCATTCCACTATTATTTACTCCATCTGTGAGTAGAATAATTACTTTTGAAATAGCCTTAGAGTCTTTCAAACGGTTTATTGAAGTTGCAAGCCCCATTCCAATTGCAGTGCCGTCATCTACCATGCCACTACTAACATCTTTAAATAAGTTTATGAGTACATTATGGTCGGTAGTTAGGGGGCATTGTGTGAAACTTTCTCCTGCAAATATTACTAAACCAACTCTATCATTTTTTCTTTTCTTGATGAAATCCATAGCCACATTTTTAGAGGCTTCCAATCTGTCTGGTTTTAGATCTCTTGCAAGCATACTTCCGGAGATGTCCATTGCTAGTACTATATCAATTCCTTCGGTAGTACTTTCTTCCCAATTTGTTGATGATTGAGGACGAGCTATTGCAATAATTAAGAGTGCTGCTGCAATTGTCTTAAGTAGGAACGGCAAGTGTCTTAGTCTTTGTTTTAATGTTGTTTCTTTACTAATTGCATCTGTGTCAGAGAATAGAATATTGGCAGATAAAAACCTATGCTTTAATAGATACCAAGTTAGTATTACTATTGGAATAACTAAAAGGTAAAAGAACTCGCTATTTACAAAAGTGTACTTATTCATTTCCTTTTGCTTTTTTTGTAGAGCTTACAAATCTTTTTGCTATAGACATGCTCTCTATATTCTCACTATCAACTGGTTTGCTCTTAGCAAATTTAGCTAAGTCTGCTCTTTGTAAAAGGATCCTGAGATTCTTTAATTCTTCATCATCTAGATTAACAATAGATTTCAGTTCTTCGATGATCTCATAAGTAGTCATTTCCAGTGCAATAAATTCAAATCTATTTTCTGTATATCTTCTAATAATTTCAGATAATTGTGAATGATATTCTTTTACATTGCCTGCTTGCCAAATTTTCTCTTTCTCCAATTTATTTAACTGTCTTAATGCAGTAATATCAGAAGGGACTATTATTTCTGGTTTAGAGGTTATTGTTATTTCTTTCTTATTCGATAGATGCTTCCTAAGATAGTAGGTGATTAGAAAGATAATTAAAATAGTAATTAGCCAAGGCCAAATATCGCTCCATCCAATTGATTCTTGAATGGGTTTTTTTATATCTCTTAACTTAGCATTTTCCTCTAATATTGGGGTCTGTATGTTAATTAAAATCTCTTCTGTTATATTGTCTTTTGAGAAGGCAATAGGGGGAATGTAATAAATTCCACTATCCCATGATGTAATAATGAATTTTTGCCTGATTATTTCATCAATTGTATCAATTTTTGATGATTTGATAATTTCAATCTTTTCGCCTATAAATTTGTCATAAGCTGGCCAGACTTCTGTATTACTTACTTTATTCGTAATTATAAAGTTAATCTGTTGCCCAATGAGAATTGTATTAGTATCTAACTTTGCAGTCTGGGCAAGAATCGAATTACTTATAAGTAGTATGGATATTATTTTCTTCATCTTTTCTTTCCTCTACCTTTAAAGAAATTGATTAAAGGTTTTATATAATCATTTCCTGTAGAGATATCAATTAAGTCAACTCCAACATTAGGTAATAATTTTTTGACTGCATTTATTTTGTCTAATCTATTCTTTACGAAATCTAATCTTATTTTTTTATTTGATGTGTCTATAAAGATCATCTCTTCCGTTTCTGCATCTTGTATAGGCACTAATCCAACATTTGGCAGGCTACTCTCCCTCCTGTCGTGAATTCTTAATGCAACTAAATCGTGTCTCTTACTTGCAATTCTCAATGGTTTTTCGAATGGAGGGCTTATAAAATCAGAAAGTATGAAGCAAATACTTCTTCTTTTAATCACTGAATTAAAATATTCTAATGCTTCTGAGATATCAGTTTTCTTTCTGCTTGGCTGAAAAGCTAATACTTCTCGTATTATTCTAAGAATGTGTTTTTTTCCTTTTTTTGGAGGAATAAATTCTTCTACTTTATCGGTAAAGAAGATTACTCCTACCTTATCATTGTTTTTAATTGCTGAGAAAGCTAGGATGGCTGCAATTTCAGTTGCTAACTCCCTTTTAAATTGATCCTTAGTTCCAAAATTACCTGATGCTGAAACATCAACAAGAAGCATAACGGTCATTTCTCTTTCTTCTTCAAAAACCTTAACGAAAGGTGAGTTGTATCTTGCAGTTACATTCCAATCAATGGAGCGTATATCATCACCAGCTTGATATTCTCGCACTTCAGAAAACGCCATGCCTTTACCTTTAAAAGCCGTATGGTATTCTCCAGCAAAAATATGATTAGAGAGTCCTTTAGTTTTTATCTCAATCTGTCTTACTTTTTTTAAAAGTGCTGACGTACTCATCTACGGGATCTCTACTGCATTTAAGATTTCAGTGATAATATCTTCTGATGTAATATTCTCAGCCTCTGCTTCATAGGTGAGTCCTATTCTATGTCGTAATACATCATGACAAAGCGCACGCACATCTTCTGGGATTACATAACCTCTCCTTTTGATGAAAGCATAAGCTTTACTTGCTATTGCTAAATTAATACTTGCTCTTGGGGAGCCCCCAAAAGAGATCATTTCTTGAAATTTATCTAATCCGTATTCCTTAGGATTTCTAGTAGCAAATACAATATCAATGATATATTGCTCAATCTTTTCATCCATATACACCTCTTTTACTAAATCACGTGCACGAATAATAGCATTAGTTTTAAGTACAGAGTTTGGAGTTGGAAAGGTTGTTGCTAGATTATTCCTAATAATTATTTTTTCTTCTTCTTTTTTAGGATAATCAATGACTACTTTTAACATAAAACGATCAACTTGAGCTTCTGGTAGAGGGTAAGTTCCCTCTTGCTCTACTGGATTCTGCGTAGCCATGACTAAGAATGGTTTATCTAAATCAAAAGAATCACCACCAATAGTTACTTGGCGTTCTTGCATAGCTTCAAGCAATGCAGATTGCACTTTAGCAGGTGCACGATTTATTTCATCAGCCAGAATGAAGTTAGCAAAAATAGGCCCCTTTTTTATAGAGAAATTTTCTTTCTTAGGACTGTATATCTGTGTTCCTATAATATCTGCAGGCAGTAAGTCAGGGGTAAATTGTAAACGACTAAATTTTGCCTCAATTGTCTTTGCTAGAGTTGAAATTGCAAGTGTTTTAGCTAGTCCTGGGACTCCTTCTAATAATACATGTCCGTTCGATAAAAGTGCAACTAGAAGGCGTTCACTCATATGTTTTTGTCCAACAATTACCTTATTCATTTCAAGTAATAACATATCAATGATTGCACTTTCTTTACTTATTTTTTCGTTAAGTTCTTTAATATCTGGTTGTAATATTTCTGTCATTTTTTTAAATTTTGGATCGCAAATTTATATTTTGTTTTACAAATCTACAAAGTTCAACGAATATTTTTTTTCAATAGTATATTGTGAATTCATTTTCTATTTTTGCGAGAAATTATAATATGCGTTTTTTTATTGAAATTTCATACAAAGGAACTAATTATCATGGTTGGCAGCAACAACCTAATGCCAATACTCTTCAGGCAGAGATTAATAAAGCGTTGAGTGTTATTTTTAATTCTAATATTGATGTTACTGGTGCGGGAAGAACGGATGCTGGAGTACATGCAAAACAGATGTTTGCGCATTTTGATTGCGATACTAGTTTTGACGTACAACATCTAATTTTTAAGCTCAATAGTTTCTTGCCTAGTGATATTGCTGTCCATGATATATTTAAAGTTAGAGACGATGCTAATTGTCGCTTTGATGCAATTAGTAGAACTTATCAGTATCATATTGTTCAAAAAAAGGATCCTTTTAATAAGATGGCGTATTTATTACAGAAAGAGTTAGATATAGAAGTAATGAATGTAGCTACTCAGCATATAATAGGTAAACAAGATTTTACTTCTTTCTCAAAAGTCAATACTCAGACATTTACTAATGATTGTGATGTTATGTTTGCAAAATGGGAGGTAGTAAATAGTGAACTTATTTTTACTATTAAAGCTGATCGTTTTCTGCGCAATATGGTAAGGGCGATTGTAGGCACTTTAATAGATATAGGCGTGGGTAAAAAAGCCACAGATGATGTGCAAAAGATAATTGCAAAGAGAGATCGCTCCGAATCAGGGATGTCAGCTCCAGCACATGGGCTTTTTCTCTATAAGGTTAAGTATCTAAATAATATAAAGGTATAGATGCAGGACGTAAACAAAAAATTATCTAACACAGGCAACGTCATTGATTTCATGCTCTTAAAAAGGGTTATGAAATTTGCACGACCCTATAAGTTCTATTTTTTTGTTGCTGCTATTTCTGCTATCTTATTATCTGTTCTGGGTCCTATACGTCCTTTGCTTATTAATTATACTATTGATAATTGTATTGTTATTGCTAATAAAGAGGGGTTGATAAACATTACAATAATCTTAATATCTATTCTGGTTTTAGAAGGTATAGTTCAGTTTTTCTATATTTATCTATCAAATTGGCTGGGACAACATGTTATTCAAGATTTAAGGAGCAGGATCTTTAGGCATATTTTATCTTTAAGGATGACATATTTTGATAATATGCCTATTGGAACTTTGGTTACTAGGACTGTTTCCGATATTGAAACTATTGCAGATATCTTTTCTCAGGGACTCTTGGTAATTATTGCTGAATTTTTGAAGTTAATTGTTATTATCATACTGATGATCTATACTGATTGGAGATTGACAATTATTGCTCTCTTAACGGTGCCTATTTTGTTAGTAGCTACCGCTTGGTTTAAAAAGAATATTAAAAGAACATTTCAAGATGTAAGAACGCAAATTTCTAATTTAAATACTTTTGTTCAGGAGCATATTGTTGGCATGAGTATTGTTCAGATTTTTAATAGAGAAGATGCTGAGTATCAAAAATTCTTTAACATTAATATTAAACATAGAGATGCAAATATTCGAGGTATCTTTTATTATGCTGTTTTTTTTCCAGTAGTAGAGGTTCTTTCTGCTACTTCTATTGGGCTTATAGTTTGGTATGGTAGTCAAGGCATTTTAGATGGTAAAGATATTACAGTGGGGGAGTTAATTGCTTTTATTTTATTCATTCATATGATGTTTCGTCCTATAAGGCAGTTAGCTGACAGGTTTAATATTCTGCAGATGGGTATTGTTGGTTCTGATCGTGTTTTTAAGGTGCTCGACACTAATGAGAAAATTAGTGATAATGGCATATCTGGCATTAAAGATATAAAGGGTTCAATTGTATTTCAAAATGTTAATTTCTCATATAAAGCAGATGAATGGGTTCTTAAAAATTTAAACTTTGATATCGAGGCTGGTAAAATGTTAGCTTTGGTGGGAGGTACAGGTGCTGGTAAGACCTCTATAGTAAGTGTGTTGAATCGTTTCTATGAGATAGATTCTGGCAATATAACAATTGATAAAATTAATATTAATGAAATATCTTTGAACAGTTTGAGAGGGAATATAGCATTAATTCAGCAAGAAGTTTTTTTGTTTTCTGATTCAATCTTGAATAATATCACTCTCTTTGATATTACTATATCAAAGGAAAGAGTCATCAAGGCTGCTAAGGAAATTGGGGTCGATGTATTTATCAATTCTTTGCCTGGAAATTATGACCACGTAGTAGCAGAGAGAGGAGTCACCTTATCCTCAGGTCAGAGGCAACTTATTGCATTCTTAAGGGTTTATGTTCGTGATCCAAAGATTCTGATATTGGATGAGGCAACTGCTTCAATTGATACAGCGACAGAAGAGCTCTTGCAGTCAGCTTTAGAAAAATTAGCAAATGATCGGACAACTATTGTAATTGCTCACAGGCTTTCTACTATTGTAAATGCGGATAAGATCCTATATTTAGAAGCTGGAAGGATTTTAGAATCGGGAACTCATTATGAATTGCTGAACCGTAAGACTAATTATGCTAAGATGTTTAATTCTCAGTCTGCTATCAACTTAGATTAGTAAGATTCTATTCTAAATAAAGGAGATTTTTCCTTGATTTTTTGTTATTTTTGTAGCATGATGAAAAGAATAGCCTTTTTATTATTAGTATTATTTACTATCAAAGCCCAATCACAGATTGTAATAGATAATCTAGCACCATATAATTCAGCTACATACCTTGTTGACAATGTATTGTTAGGGGGTGGAGTTGTAGCAAGTAATCATACATATCAAGGAGAGGCATCTCAAATTGGTTGGTTTGATGCTGTTAATACTAATCTTGGTATTGATAATGGAATTGTTATGTGTACAGGAGATATCTATGCTCTTGATCCAATTAATGGGGGGAGTTTTCCATTCCTTCCAAATATAGTGACAGACCCAGATCTACTTGCTGTTGCTAATTCAGTTCCAGGCATGATTGGGCAATCTTTTTCAGTAAGTTCAATTAATGATGTAGCTATTTTAGAATTTGATTTTATTCCAACATCAGATTCAATGGAATTTCGTTATTCATTTGGTTCACAGGAATATTTTGGCTTCGAAAATTCGTCATATAATGATGTTTTTGGCTTCTTTTTATCAGGACCTGGTATTGTGGGGCCATGGGCTAATAGCGCCATTAATTTAGCTGTTGTTCCAAATTCTACCCCTCCTCTACCTATCACAATTTCATCTATTAATAGTGTTACGCCAATTAATCAGCAGTATTTTGTAGATAATCAAAATGGTCTAAATATAATAGCTGATGCAGATGGTTTTACGACAGTACTAACCGCTCAAGCTCTAGTGCAATGTGGAGAGACGTATCATATTAAATTAGCGATTGCAGATGGTTCAGATCAAGGCCTTAGTTCATATGTTTGGCTAGAAGCAGGTAGTTTTTATTCTCCACCTTTATCAGTAGCGAATGATTTAAGTATTGATTCAACTATAATGCAGATTCCTTGCAATTCAACAATTGAATTAATTGCAGATGGAGGTCCTGGCGCTACTTATGAGTGGTTTGATGTAGTAACATCACTTGCTTTTAGTACTGACTCATTTGTAATTGTGGGTGAAGGGCAGTATGTTGTTTCAGCTGATATCTCTGGTTGCGCAAAGTTTTCAGATACTTTAACAGTTATTGCTGATCCTGCCCCTACGGTTAATTTAGATGCTAATAATTCTATCACGATTGCTTGTAACTCTGATATCCTAATAGCCCCTGTAGTTATTGGAGGCACACCTCCTTATTCGTATTTATGGCATTCTGGAGATACTGATAGTATGCTAGTATTAGCAGAGGGAGTGCATCATGTTATGGTAACTGACATTCTTGGCTGTTCAGGAGCTGATACTCTAGAAATTATTTATGACGCCCCTCCTTCTGTTGATTTAGGTGTAGATTATAATATCCCCTGTAATACAAG
>PCBP01000036.1 GCA_002730985.1 Flavobacteriales bacterium
GAAGAAATTTTAAATGGAGATTTTAGTGATGGAACCACTGACTGGACAGCTCAAGGGAATTCAGATATTGAAGTAGGGTTTTTCAAAGGTAGAGAAAATGTTGCTAAGATAAATAAGTTATATGAGGAGGGGAATGAAATAATATATTATACTGCAAGAGGGACTGTTACTGGAATTGACTGGTTAGAGATCACAAAGAGTCAATTAAAAAAATGGGGATGCAAGTATCATAAATTAGATGTAGGAAATAAGCCTGACTACGATCTATTAATATGCGACAAAACTAAAAGAATTGAAGAAATATAGCATTACTGATTGTATATGATATTGATAAGTTTGTGAAGGGTCTTCTTATGCTAGAATGATTCAGGTAGGAAGAGCTGCAATATTGCATGAATAGTTAGTTGAAAACAACTATTTTTGTTATTGTTAAAGAATCTTTGTTATAAGCTAAGATCATTTTTTAAAATTAGAATACACTTGAAAGTTCTCATTGTAGATAATAAGGATTCATTCACTTATAATTTAAAGCATTATATCAACCGATTTTGTGATGATATTGCTGTTGTAAGATGCAATAAGCTTCAGATAGAGGATGTAAGTAGGTATGATAAAATCTTATTCTCAGCCGGCTCAGGTTTGCCAAAGGAGTATCCAATTTTAAATGATATTCTGCGTATATACGGAAGCTCTAAATCAATTCTAGGTGTTTGTTTAGGGCAGCAAGCAATTGCTGAGTTCTATGGTTGTAAATTAGAGAATCTTACTGCTGCGATGCATGGCATTGACTCTAGTATAAAACATCTAAATAATTGCAGTCTATATGAGAGTATCCCTTTTTCTTTTAAGGTAGGACATTATCATTCGTGGGTAGTCTCTGGTAAAGATTTGCCTAAAGTATTGGAAATAACATCTATTAATGAGAGTGGTTTGGTAATGTCAATAAAACATAAAGAATATGATATTAAAGCGGTGCAATTTCATCCTGAGTCTATTTTAACAGAATATGGGTTAAAGTTGATAGAGAATTGGCTTCTTTATTAGTTGTATTCTGGTGTAAACCAATCTTTTTTCTTTTCGTATTTAAGATCTCTTAATGCAGCTGCTTTTACTCTGATTGTTAGGCTGTAACTCCTATGATAGCCTAATGGTATCCAGTTGAAAAGCA
The DNA here is from genome assembly GCA_002730985.1 of Flavobacteriales bacterium. Lineage (GTDB taxonomy): Bacteria > Bacteroidota > Bacteroidia > Flavobacteriales > BACL11 > BACL11. Next base: position 1,169 of record PCBP01000036.1, read on the forward strand.
TCTCCCAACAATGTAGATCTCTATAAATATCTACTGAGGAGTAAGTAAGTTTTTTTTCGTCAAAATCATAACCTGACCGGAAACCGATTTTCCAATTCTTAGTGATCTTGAAATTACCTGAGAATGTTAAGGATTGTATAGTGTCTGCAAAAGCAGCAATATTATGTCCTTTATTATATGTTAATGAATAATTTGCACTTAGATTCCAAGGGATATCATGGGTGCTTCTCTTTTGCTCATCTTCCCTTTGCATGTTATCTTTAGAAATAAAGCTATTATTATTTATACTTAATCCTATTGACGTCCTAAAAGATTTTAATCTTGCAATTCTTTTGTTTGTAAAAAGCTCAAATTGATTGATTCTATTTGTTCGATTGGCATTTGCAATATAGGGGTCGTAGTCACTAGCAAATGTAATATCAAACACATCAAATAGTCTTGTTCTTGCAGTTAATCTAATATTACTAAATCTCAGGGAATCAGCAAAAATATTATATGAGCTGCTTATTCCAAGGTTTTCTAGTAGTTTGATTTTTCGGGAGTTTTCTGTAGAATCTTTCTTATTTCTGACTTTCATCTCGAAGATATTTGACAGACTAAAATTGATAGCACCTTCCTTTGTGTTGGACGGACTCCCGTATATTCCATTATTCATTATAGAGTAGACTTGAGTGTCTCCATCATTATTTATCTGAACCTTCTTATAGTAGCCATACTTTCTATCTGAAAAATCAGGGCTGTATGTTAAGGAAATATTAGGTGAAAGCACATGTCTTATTCCTGCGATTTTACCTTTTTGGAATTCTAACAAACCATATATTTTGGTATTTAGATTTGTTGAGAAGCTATAGTCATGCCCTCTTGTGAACTTATGTATTGTATCAGTTATTAGGATGGAATCATTTGAATCCCAGGTTTTACTAATCTGACTTAGATACCATCTCTCTGTAAAATTAAAGCTTGGAGACATAGTTAGATGTTTTAGTATATTTATAGACGTACTGATAGGAATATGCTGTTTAACACCATTTCTGAATTTTGAAAGGGAGCCTTTTGTGAATAATAATGAATCATTAGTCGAGATAGTATTTTTACTATTCATCCCATATTTAACTGATATCTTGTCGTACCACTGCGTCTTTGCTGAATTTCCCATTAATTTGAAAGGATAGATTCTTTTTGAGTTAAGTGAAATGTCAGGTAGAGTTAGATTGATATTTTTAGTTGATATATTTTGGCTATGTCTTAAGCTGAGGTTTAGATTATTGAAAAAACCATTACTCCATGATTTAGATAGGTTAATATTTGATGACATAGTATTCTTTAGATAGTCATTAGCTTCATAGGAGTTGTTTCTGTGGTAAGTGCTACTTCCAGCTTCTACATTTGCTGAAAAGGTTAATGATGGGTTTGATTTTTGATCTTGTTTATGAGACCATTTGACATGAAAGTCTTTCTTCTCACTATAATCGGGGAACCCAGTATAACTATTTTTCATGTTTCCATAACTAATCTTTAAGCTTCCATTGTATCTGTATCTGTTATTGTATCTTAATAATGATTTCAGATTCCAGCTTCCCTGGGTGTAGATATCACTCTTTAACGACAAGTCCATTTTATTACTTAGAGTAAGATAATACCCTCCATCTTTTAGAAAGAAGCCCATGTTGGTAGATTCCCCATAAGATGGTATTATGAGTCCAGAACTTTTTTTGTCATTATTTGGAAAATACCCAAATGGAAAAAATAAGGGTGTAGGCACTCTAAAGAAAGTAAGATATGCAGGTCCAGTTACAATTTTCTTTCCTGTTATCAATTTAATCTTATTTGCTCTTATTGAAAAATGAGGTTTCTCAGCATCACAGGTGGTGTAATCTCCCTTGTGAAGGTAGAAGATATCATCAGCTACTTTTTTAACAGATTTACTTAATATGTAACCGTCACCTTCTTTTGTTGTAATCTTCTTTATACGACATTTCTTAGTCTTAAAATTGTAGATTATCTCTTCGGCTTTAAAACTTTGCGCTTCCTCATTAAATACAGGTATATCTATTTTATTTCCCGCTGAGTCGATTGTAAAACTGGCATAGATAGTTTTCTTATTCCAATCAATTTCAATATAGGCTGCGGTGATGGTTGTATTTTGATATTCAATTTTTGCTTTCCCATAAAGGAAGGCTTTTTTACCATCAATACTTAATCTCAGCGAATCTTCTGCAGATTGTCTGATTTCATCATCAAAGTAGATCTTTTGCGTCTCTATTGTGTCTAGTACAGGTGGAATTGTATCAGCATTAGATTTATTAAAAACCCCTGTTAATAAGAATAAGAATAGAATTAAGGTTTGTGTTTTCAAGTTCAATCTTAGTGGTATATTTGTGTCAATTGCTACAATAGAAAAAATGTGTCAAAACTAATTAAATTATACTATATAATTTTAACTAACGCAATATGGGTGTTTTTATTTGTAATTATGAGTTGTATGAGTGCATTGCTAGAGGCTCAAGTTGCTGCAGATAATAAACTTCAAACTATTGTGATAGATCCAGGACATGGGGGTAAAGACCCTGGCACTATGGGTACTAAGAGGTATAGTGTATATGAGAAGCATGTTGCTCTATCAGTTGCGCTTAAGCTTGGCAAGTATATTTCTGAGGCTTTTCCTGATATCAGAGTTGTTTATACTAGAAAGGAAGATGTTTTTCTTGAATTAAACGAGAGGACTGATCTTGCTAATGACTTAGATGCTGATCTATTTATCTCAATTCATTGTGATGGATTTACTAATTCCGATGCCTCAGGCGCAAGTGTCTTTGTTATGGGTATGAGTAAATTGAAGGCTAATCTAGATGTTGCTATGCGTGAAAACTCTGCTATTTATATGGAAGATAATTATAAGCAGAAATATGGAGGATTTGACCCTAAGACACCTGAGAGTTATATTGTTTTTAGTTTAATGCAAAATACTTACTTGGAGCAAAGTCTACAATTTGCAGAAGAGGTAGAGAGAGAGTTTGCAACGAAAGCTAATAGGAAGAGTAGAGGTGTGAAGCAAGCGCCATTCTATGTGATAAGTAGAACAAAGATGCCTTCTGTACTTATTGAATGTGGTTTTTTAACTAATCTACAAGAAGAAGATTTTCTACATTCATTAAATGGACAAGATTATCTTGCATCTGCAATTTTTAGGGCTTTTAGAAGTTATAAAGAGGCTGTTGAGAATATTGATGGTTTGGCAGGGGAAAGGTCATTAGTTAAGGTATTAGAAAAGGATACTGTCATTTATAAAAAAAATATTGAGCAGGCAGAAAATAACGAGGTGGTTTTTAAAGTGCAAATTGGAACCTATTTAAAGTCAATGAAGGATGAGAAGTTCTTTATTGACATACAAGCTAAGGAGTTAAGAATTAATCAGACTTTTAAATATTATGTTGGTTCTGAGAGTGAAAGACGTAACGCAGATAAAATTAAGCGTAAAATGCTAGATCTTGGCTTTAATGGTGCTTTTGTAGTAGCTTTTTATCAAGATACAAGGATTTCTATGCAAGAAGCATTAGATTTGCAAGCGAAAACAAATAATGATGAATAAGGAATTAAAAATAGGTTTTATTGGAATAGTTTCCATTATAGTGTTGTTTCTAGGGGTAAGTTATCTTAAAGGATTAAGTATTCTTGATTCAAGTAGAGAATTTTATGCAATATATAATAATATTGGAGGCTTAAAGGTTGGGAGTCCTGTTCTTGTTAATGGTTACCAGGTTGGTGTGGTTTCTAAGGTAGATCTAGCAGGTAATTTTAGTCAGTCTTTATTAGTAAAAATTAGTATTGATAAAGATTTTGATATACCAGTAAATTCAGTTTCTAAGATAGTGAATCAGGATCTGATGGGGAGTAAGGGTATTAATCTAGTTTTGGGAGATGACGCTGCTCTCGCAGAGTCTGGAGATACTTTATTTGGTGGTGTTGGAGGGTCCTTTCAGGATGAAGTAAGTGCACAAATCCTACCTCTTAAGATCAAGACTGAGGAGTTAATTGGTTCGATCGACTCTGTTATGGTCATTATCACAGCTGTACTTAATAAAGATGCCAGAGAGAACTTGAGTAATAGTTTGCAGTCATTAGACCAAACCTTTGCATTGATGTCACAGACAATGACTAAAGTGGATCAAATTGTAGATCAGAATGATGAGAGAATATCAAGTATTATCAAGAATTTAGAGGCGAGTAATAATGATATAACAAATATTCTAAAGAATTTTTCTGATATATCAGATGCTATTGCTAAATCTAATATTCAAGACCTGCTAACTAGTTTAGGTGAAGCCTCAAAGAAAATCAATAACTCTCAAGGTAGTTTTGGGATGCTGATTAATGATGAAGATTTATATCTGAATCTAGAGAATTCATCAAAAGAATTGGAGTTGCTGATTAAGGATATTAAAGAAAATCCAAAAAGATATCTTGGCTTCTCTGTTCTGGGAGGGAAATCAAAATCTTACAAAAATTCGGAAGCAGAATAAGTATGGATAGATCCAGTATAATTTTTTCCTGTATCTTATTTTTCGCATTAGGATTATTCTCTTATAATCTTTGGAAAATAGTAAGGAATATTAGATTAGGAAAATCGAATAATCGATTTGATCAGCCATTAAAACGAACCAAGATATTGCTTAAAATAGCTTTTGGTCAGACTAAGTTATTTGCACGTCCTGTATCAGGTATTTTACATGCTCTTGTTTATTGGGGCTTTTTAGTGATTACTATTGGTACAGTAGAAATGATGGTAGATGGTGTCTTTAGTTTAGATAGATCTTTTGGTGTGTTAGGTAGGTTCTATGATATTGCCACTGCATCAGGAGATGTTATGGCGGTATTAGTACTAGTATCTTGCCTCATGTTTATGTTCAGAAGATTATTTCTAAAGATTAAGCGATTTTCTGGTAAAGAGATGAAGAAATCGTCATCACTTGATGCAATTGTTGCTTTAGTAATTATTGTGCTCTTAATGGTTTCATTACTTACAATGAATATTGGTTACATTGGCCTTCATCATGAAAGTTATTTTGGTTCTTTTCCTATAAGTAATTTCCTGCTTCCTTATTTTGATAATTGGAATTTACATTTACTCCATGATATTAGTTGGTGGGCTCATATAATGTTGGTGTTAATTTTTCTTAATGAATTACCTTATTCAAAACATTTTCATGTGGTGATGTCTATTCCTAATGTTTATTTCTCAAATATTGAGAATTTAGGGAAGATGGAAAATATGACTTCCGTTACTAAAGAAGTTAAACTTATGATGGATCCTAATGCTGATCCGTATGCAACACCACCTGCTGATGCTCCACCTCCAGAGGCATTTGGAGCTAAAGATGTAACTGATTTAAATTGGGTGCAATTAATGAATGCATATTCCTGTACTGAGTGCGGAAGATGCACTTCAGAATGTCCAGCTAATCAAACAGGGAAGTTGCTTTCACCTAGAAAGATTATGATGGATACACGTCAAAGGCTTAAAGAGGTAGGGAAGAATATTGATAAACACGGTAAAAATTATACAGACAATAAATCTTTGTTAAATGATTATATTTCAACAGAAGAAATATGGGCATGTACTACTTGTAATGCCTGTACGCAGGCTTGTCCTTTAAATATTGATCCTCTTTCAATTATAGTAGATTTAAGAAGGAATCTAGTAATGGAAGAATCAGCTGCTCCACAAGAACTGAATATGATGTTTAATAATATAGAGAATAATGGAGCTCCTTGGCAATTCCCAGCAGCTGACAGATTAAAATGGAAAGATGAGTAAATTAGTAGACAAGATAGTAGACGGAGAACATATATCTCCTGTATTACCAGATGATATTAAAAATTATTTAATTGATATTGACGGCACAATCTGTGACGATATACCTAATGAAGAACCTGAGAGAATGGCAACTGCTAATTTGTATCCTGATGCTTTAGAAACTTTAAATAATTGGTATGATCAAGGACATTACATTACTTTCTTTACTTCTAGAGTAGAGCAGCATAGGCAGGTAACAGAGGTGTGGCTAAAAGAGAATGGTTTTAAGTATCATGGATTACTTATGGGCAAGCCAAGGGGAGGGAATTATCATTGGGTAGATAATCATATTGTGAGGGCTACCAGATTTGATGGTAAATTCACTGATCTTATTGATAAGGAAGTTACTATTCAAGTTTTTAAACCTTAATTAATGAGTGACCTACAGGTAAAAACAATGGCAGAATTTATGGCAGAAGGGAAAGAAGCTGATATTCTTTTCTGGGTAGGTAGTGCTGGTAGTTTTGATGATCGAGCAAAAAAGATTACAAAAGCTTTTGTTCAGATAATGAATAAGGCAGAAGTTAATTTTGGGGTTTTAGGCACGGAAGAATCCTCATCAGGTGATGCAGCAAAAAGAGCAGGAAATGAATTTTTGTTTCAAATGCAGGCTATGACAAATATTGAGGTGATGAATGCGTACAAGGTACAGCGTATTGTTACTACTTGTCCTCATTCTTACAATACGATAAAGAACGAGTACCCATCTTTAGGAGGAAATTATACTGTACAACATCATACGGAGTTTATTTCAGACTTAATTGCTGAAGGTAAATTAACGATTACAGGAGATTTGAAAGGCAAGGAGATAGTTTATCATGATCCTTGTTATTTAGGAAGGGCTAATGGGGTATATGATAGC
>PCBP01000037.1 GCA_002730985.1 Flavobacteriales bacterium
CCAACATGAATAATATCTGCATTTATTGGGTTTACTGCTAAGGCTAAATCATAATAATATTGTCCACCATCATCTGACCCATCTGGTTGCCAGCCCATTATATTTATATTTACTGAATCTGGTGGACCTGCAGGCTGAGGCCCACAACATTGAAAAGTCCAATTTTCTCCTTTATCATCACTTATGTAAATGCCATACAAACCACTTCCCCCATTTGCACTTCCTGTTGCTAATGCCACAATTTTATCAGTAGCAGCAGGGCTTATAGCAATTTCTGTTCTTTTTTGCCCACCTCCAACACTATTAGGGTTTGGCCATCCGTTTGTAAAGTTTGTAAGTGTATTTCCTCCATCATCTGATCGGTAGAATAAGGTGCTGTCTCCGGCTTGTTTGATGAAATACATAGTGTCAGTAGAGTTAGGATGGAATTCAATTTCTAAGAAATTCCCACTCATTATTTGTGTAAAGTTATTTCCTCCATCAATAGATTTGAATAATCCTTCATCAGAGGCAACAAAAAGTTCCAAATTGATTACTGGATCTAGTTTTATATCTTTTACTGAGTGTGACATGCTTGTAAATACAGCATCACCTATTATATTCCAAGAGCTCCCACTATTTATTGATTTATAAATTCCGCCATTCCCACTAATATAGATAATCTCTGGATTGGTGAAATCTATTTCAATAGCATAAACTCCATTTAGAGATAAATCCTGAGTTATTAGATTCCAGCTATCTCCTTTGTCGGTAGTTTTCCAAGCTCCAGCAGTAGCTGAACCGGCATATAATATATTTGGATTACTTACACTTTGCTCTACTGTATATACATGAGCAGCACCTGGAGCATAACTTCTACTTGCGGCATCTTTATCAAAATCCCAAGGACCTACACATTCCCATTGGTTACTGCTTTTTGAAGTTTGAAGAGTTGGTTTTGCATTTGAGAATCTGCTAATATTCCTTAACCATCTTTTATAGTACTGTGTGTGTTTATCTTTCACTAATTCATTCTTTTTATAATAATCGGTATAGGCATTATTTACCTCTCCTTCATCTGGATTTTCAGCATACATTAGTTGAACCCATTCTAGTAAGTTTTCTGAATTAGCATTGTATTTCATCTCTACTTGTGCAACAACTGAAAACTGTAAAGTGATAAAAAGTAGAAATAGTATTTTTCTCATAATTACGTAATAAAAAAGGCCGCATAGATGCGACCTTAAAAGTAGTGTTTTTTTGCTATAAACTAAATGCTGATTTAACTTCTTCTTGGCAATCTAATTTTTCCCAAGTAAATATTTCTACTTCAAAGTTTTTGTTTTGGCCATTTATTTTAAAAGCAACTGTTTTATTCTCAGATCTTCTCCCCATATGTCCGTAAGCAGCAGTTTCAGAATAAATTGGGGCTTTTAGTTTTAATCTACTAATAATTGAAGCAGGTTTAAGGTTGAAACAAGTCATATTATTGATTGTTTCAGCTATCTCTCCATCAGTCATATTAACTTTTGCAGTTCCGTAAGTATCTACAAATATCCCCATTGGCTCAGCAACACCAATTGCATAACTAACTTGCACTAGAATTCTTTCAGCAACTCCTGCAGCTACTAAGTTTTTAGCGATGTGTCTTGTAGCATAAGCAGCTGATCTATCCACTTTCGATGGGTCTTTTCCAGAAAATGCTCCTCCTCCATGGGCTCCTTTCCCTCCATAAGTATCAACAATAATTTTTCTTCCTGTTAGTCCTGTATCTCCATGTGGCCCGCCAATTACAAATTTCCCTGTTGGGTTTACATGATATTTTTCCCCTCCAAATAAACTTTTGTTTGTATCTGAAAGTTGTTCTTTAACTCTAGGGATAAGGATTTTTATCACATCTTTTTCAATTTGCTCTTGCATTGGTTTTTCATCTGCAAAATCATCATGCTGAGTAGAAACTACTATATCTGTAATTCTTTTTGGAGTATGATCATCATTATACTCTAAAGTAACTTGCGATTTTGAATCAGGACGTAAGTAAGTCATTTCAACTCCTTTTTTTCTGATGTTAGCAAGTTCAATAAGTATCTTATGTGAGATGTCTAGAGCAAGCGGCATTAGATTTTCTGTTTCATTTGTTGCATAACCAAACATCATCCCTTGATCTCCTGCTCCCTGCTCTTTGTTTAGTCCTTTGCCTTCTACAACACCTTGGTTAATATCGGGAGATTGTTCATGAATTGCAGAAATAACACCACAACTATCTCCATCAAATTGGTATTCTGATTTATTGTAGCCAATCTTTAGTATTACCTCTCTGGCAATTTTTTGCACATCAATATAAGCGTTGGTTGTAACCTCTCCACTTAGTACTGTAAGACCAGTTGTAACTAAAGTTTCGCAAGCAACTTTAGAGTTAGGATCTTGTGCTAAAAAATTATCTAATAATGCATCTGAAATTTGGTCGGCTACTTTGTCTGGGTGCCCTTCTGATACGGACTCTGAAGTGAAATAATAGGACATCTTATTTAATTTTAAATTTTATAAATTTAATTTTAAGGAAGATTTGGCGAATAATTACTAAAAGAAAGCTGTTTTAGCATTTTTTTTAGTGGTTGCAATAGGCCAAATCTTTCCACTTTGGCTTGCAAATGTATAATTTTTTTTAAAATCGTCATTAGGTTTGTATTTTTTGTTTTTATTTGTACTCTACTTATCAAGAAAGACTGAGGGATGGGCCCTATGAAGTCTTGGCAACCTTGAGTATGCAAGGTGCCAAATCCTTTAGTTGATATCGTTATTAAATGTAAAAATAATGAACAGGTTAGACAAGTAGGAGTAGAGTGGGCCATTCAACAAACTAAAGAATTGATTGAATTTGGAGCGCCTTGTATCCACTTCTATACTATGGGGAAATCAGATAATGTTCAGGAGATTGTTGGTAATTTCTCTTAACAGGTTAGTTTTCTAAAATGCTCTTCCAGATCAATATTATTCTGTTTAAGATTATCAATTAAGTTATCATCAACAATTTCTCCTTGTTTAATTATAATTACTCTATTGCACATTTGATCTACCTCCTGCATGATATGAGTAGATAGCAGAACTGTTTTTTCTTTTCCAACTTCTTTTATTAGATTTCGGATTCCAACTAACTGATTAGGATCTAATCCTGTAGTTGGTTCGTCTAGAATTAAGATCTTTGGATTATGGATTAGTGCCGCAGCAAGGCCTACTCTTTGCTTAAATCCTTTAGATAGTTCTCCTATTTTCTTATGCTGTTCAGAATCTAAGCCTGTTTGATCAATAATTTCTTCAATACGTTTTTTAAGATTAATAACTCTATAAAGACCCCCTACAAAAGAGAGATATTCTTTAATATACATATCTAAATATAGTGGATTGTCTTCAGGTAGATAGCCAATCTTTGATTTTACTAGTAGATCTTGCGTTTTTGTATTTAAATCACATACTTCTATATTACCACTATCTTGTGAGAGGTAACAGCAAATAATTTTCATAAGGGTAGATTTTCCAGCACCATTAGGTCCTAAAAAGCCAACAATCTCTCCTTGTTTTAATGAGAAAGAAACATTGGAGAGGGCTACTTGATCCCCGTAATTTTTACTGACTTGTTCAATTGTGATTGACATTAGGCAAAGATAAATAGATTAGTCAATAAAAATCTTCTTTTCTATGTTTCCATTACTATAAATATAGAAGAGGGGGCGGTTTTTTGTAGTTGTAGTTGTTCTTCCTAGAATATCTGTGATTCTTAAGAGACCTTTAGGTTCACTATTTATCTCTTGTAAAGATGTCCCATTACAATTTGGTATTAAACTGATTCCATCCAATTGCCAATTATTATTTATTGGAATACATAAATGTGTAAGTGCAGTAATAGGAACATCTGTAATTTTTGGAGTATTAGTATAGTCATAAAGCCATATAGAATCTGAAGTATACCAGGTAGAATTATGAATAGTTCCATTTGGCAACCCAATTCCCCCTGTGTAATCCATCGCTATAGTAGTCCCTAACCCCTCATTTAATTTCCAATAACCAATTAAGTTGTTATAATTAGGATGATTATTATCCACATGGTTACAATACCAATCTTGTACGGTTTGTCCATTTATTAAGGTATTCCAGATTCTTACTTCTGCTATGGATCCTTTGTAGGCAAAGTTTTGATTTATGTCCATGCCAAAAATTAGTCCAGTATTTGTTGTAATATCTCCTATGTTTGAGATATAAGTAGAATCTACAAGTGTTCCGTCTTCATACATTTTCATGTATCCATCTCTATCAAAACTAACACTTAATGTGTGCCACTGATTGTCTGCTATTAATCCTCCACCATCCATGTCACGACGATTTATTCCATCACCAATATTAACTTTCCATTCAGGTCCTGATGGATATTTAAATGAGAAAACAAAACCTGGATTATAGCCTGAGCCCCAATCTTTATTGCCAATAATTGAAACATCCCCTGCGGTATTAGTACGTACTCTGCACTCAACTGTAAAATCTTGAGTACTTCCAAAATTGTATATTGGATTTGAAGGTATTTGCACGTAATTATTAACTCCATTAAATTGTAATTCTGTTGTATCTGGCAAGCAATTATAAACGCTATCAAAGGCTAGAATACTGTCCTTCCTTATAATATTTTGAGCGATAGAATTACCACTTGCAATTACAAAAACTTTTTGTTCTTGTATGCTATTTCCCCCATGAGATGTTCCTATTCCGCCATGATCAGTTGTAATAAGTATAAGCCAATCTTCATTAGTATAATTTGGCCTTTGGGAAATAGATTGAATAATAGGAGCAATAAAAGCGTCTACGCTTTCAATTGCTGTGATATATTGACTAGTATCTGGTGAGAATCCATAAGAATGTCCCGCATGATCCACATCATCAAAATGAAGAAACATAATATCTGGATCATTTGTAGTAAGATAATTGACAGCTTCTATGCTCACATCAGAATCAGAAGAGACATTAAGTTTATAATCAGCATAATTCTGAACAATATAATCATTTATAGGGCTCCAATTACATATAGAGACTGTATGTAAGTTAGCGTTAAAATCCTCAATATGTTTGAAAAGAGGAGGGTAATTGGTGTAATCTGTACCAACGAAACTATTATCTATGGATAAATGTTTATTAGACCAAACGCCGCATAATATTGCTGACCAACCAGGACCACTAATTGTGATGTCATCATTAAGTGCATCTGGACTGTAAATGCCATTTGTTATAAGATTATCAATAGTAGGTGTATTTGCTAGCTTTAACGCATCTGTCCTACAACCATCAATACCAATGAGTAGTACCTTTTTGGTAGTTTGCGCATTTATAAATAGTGGCAAGCAGAGTAATATAAGTAGTAGTTTTTTCATAGTGCTAATCTAATTATTTTTCTCAGCTTTCTCAGTTAATACCTTATCAATTATTGACTTTATTTTCTTAAGATTCTCTTTAGAATACTTAATGGTCTCTGTAAAACCATCAGGCATTATCTTGGTTTATTCTGCAATTATTCTTTTCTCTACAGTTCCATCATCGTAAATGTAAAAGAGAGGTTGATTTGTTTGTTTTGTCTCTCTCCCTAAAATATCTGTAATTTGGATTAATCTGCTAGTCTTCCTTATTTCTGTGGTAGAAGTTGAGGATGGGCAATAGTTACCATCAGGAGCCAAGAGTGGAAGTTTATATTGTGGGTCAGTAATTAAAGAATATATTAAGATATCCATATTTTGTAGGAGTGTAGCGTTATAAGGTTCCCATTCATTTGCGATCCCAAGGGCAGTTTGTGGGTCATCTAGAATTCCCATATAACTAACAATTGCCCAATATAGATATTCAATCATCATACATTCGTAATCACAGGTCCAGTCATCGTAATGATACCAAGCAGATGCAGGATAATTATTAGGGACATTCATAAATTGTCCTCCTCGTGCGGCATCCATAGCAGTGGACATAAGTGATGAATTTGGTTGTAAGCTAAAAGCATTAGGATATATATTGGTATGTCCAACATGGTTAATAGTATGTATTACTTCTTCTACTGTCGCATCCTCTCCCCAAATCCCTGTTTGCATCGGATCTATTTCATTGTTGTAAAGCACTGCACTTGCGCCATCTCCTTGATAATTATTGAATAATAAATTTTCTGCGCTACTTCCTTCGTAAGCAAAAATTGGTGTAAATGCTTGCTTGTTTTGCAATTGAACTTCAATTAATGGGTCGTCAACTATTCCATTTTCATCATTGTCTAATAGTTCAGCAGCAACTGCAGCAGCATGTAAAACATTTGCATCAGAGATACTGCTCTCAGCATAGATACTGAAACAACCTAATACGTCAACATATTTTGTGAATCCACTAAATGCAATGTCTGAGTTCTGATTTGGGTCAATAGTAAAACAAACTGTATTTTGTTGAGCGATACATAATAATGGCAATAAAAATAATATAGAAAGAAGCTTTCTCATAATTCAAATTTTTGTAAAAATAAGTAATTTATAATCGTATTTTTGCAATAATGAATGGAATTGTAATTAAAACTACAGGAAAATACTATACTGTAAAAACGGATTCTAGTAAGATTGTTCAATGTCGTTTGAAAGGAAAGTTTCGTATTGCAGGTATTAAAAGTACTAATCCAATTGTAGTTGGGGATAGAGTAGAGATCGAACAAGAATCCAAACTATGGATGATTGTAAAATTACAAGAAAGAAGAAATCAGATTCTAAGAAAATCCGTTAATCTATCCAAGCAAATACATATCATTGCCGCTAATATTGATCAAGCAATTTTAATGATTACATTAGACAGTCCTATTACAACAACAGGTTTTATTGATAGGTTTCTAGTAGCTGCAAATGCTTATGGTATAGATGTTGTTTTGCTATTTAATAAAACAGATTTATTAATAGATACGCTCAAGTTAGAACAAGAAAATCTCCAGAAGATCTATGAAAAGATTGGCTATGAGTGTTTCTCTCTTTCAGTAATTAATGATGATTTATCTAATGTTAGAAATCTTATGAAAGGAAAGTTGAATATGATTTCTGGTCATTCTGGAGTAGGAAAATCTACACTAATAAATAAGTTGCAGTCTAATTTAGACATCAAGACCAAGGAGGTCTCCGTTACTCACAGGCAGGGTCAACATACCACCACTTTCTCAGAGTTATATGAGTTAGATTTTGGAGCCTCTATCATTGATACTCCAGGAATAAGAGGCTTTGGTTTGGTAGCATTAGATATTAATAACATCGGAAATTATTTTCCTGAGTTCTTTGCTTTGAAAACAGCTTGTAAGTTTCATAATTGTATTCACAAAGAAGAGCCTCATTGTGCGGTGAAACGTAACTTAGCGAAAGGAGAGGTGGCTGAAAGTAGATATAAGAATTATTTAGACATGCTAATAGAAGAAGAGGACAATTTTAGAACTAATGATTATTAGATGAGAGCTGTAATTCAGAGAGTAAGTGAGGCTTCTGTATCTATTGATAATGAGATTGTTTCAGCTATAGATACTGGGATCTTAATTTTCTTAGGTATTGAAATTGATGATACTACAGCAGATTCTATATGGCTTGCTAATAAAATTGCACATCTAAGAATCTTTTCTGACGAAAAGGGTAGAATGAATAACTCTATTTTAGATATTGATGAAGAGGTCATTGTAGTGAGTCAGTTTACTTTACATGCAAAAACTAAGAAAGGAAATAGACCCTCTTATATAAAATCAGCTAAACCAGAGCAGGCAATTCCATTATACAGACAATTTAAAGAAGATTTATCTAAGTTGATTTCTAGAGAGATCTGTTCTGGTAAGTTTGGTGCAGACATGCAGGTGTCTTTAATAAATGACGGCCCTGTTACGATAATTATAGATACTAAGAATAAGGAATAATTATTTTAGCATTCCATCAGGATCCCCATAGATATGTACAATTTCGATTTTGTCAGATATTGACATAACTCCTGGATTTATCCCTGACTTTCCTTCAGGAATTTCTATATCTAACTTATTATAGTAATCTTCCCAGACACTCATAGTTTCATTAGTATTTGGATCTATAAAAGTCATAGGGCGCATGTTGAAGATACTGTCTGTAATAAATGCGTCATGAATCAATTCAGAACAATAGTATTTTCCATTATTTATTAAAAAACAATCATCATAATCTTCTCCAATTTTTGAATTTAAAAACCTAATACCATCTTGGATAGTATATCTGTATTCTTTTTTTAACCTTCCAACAATTACTTTTGGTTTATTATTCTGATCAAATGAGCGATTTAGGAAGCTATCAATTCTTGTTGTTTTAACTCCCCCGGGAAGAGCTTCTAAGACTTTAACATCTTGCTCTATACTATAAAAGTATTTTTCTTCAAACCTACTATCTGCATTATTGCAGAAAGGTATTTTGTCTTCAATAATAATTCCAACATGTGAAAGATTAGCCCCTTTATAACCTGGAGTAACAATTTCAATAGCATCGCATAGTGGAGAAGAGTCCAAATCTTGAAAAAGCAAATCCCCCAATTGAAGCGTGAATGTATCTTCTTTTTGATTGTTGTTGCTACATGCAATACACAAACTGATTAGTAGTATGAAGTATTTTCTCATTTGTCAAAGATAAAAAAGAGGATCGGTTATGATCCTCTTTTTATTTCTTAGAGATTAAAAATTAATCTGCTAAAACAATGATTTTATTGTTTTGCATCTCAATTACACCTCCATTAATATTAAACTTCTTAGTGTCTTTATCATGAGTAATTACTCTTATTTCTCCATTACTAAGAGTAGATATGATTGGCGCGTGATTATTAAGTATCTCAAATTCTCCATTTGTCCCTGGGAATTTAACTGAATTCACTTCTCCAGAAAACAATTTCTTTTCAGGTGTAATAATTTCTAGTGTCATTGTCTTTTTATTTAGCGTCAGCTAACATTTTTTTACCTTTCTCAATTGCTTCTTCAATAGACCCTACTAAATTAAACGCAGCTTCAGGATATTGATCTACTTCTCCATCCATAATCATATTGAAACCTTTAATGGTGTCTTGAATGTCTACAAGCACTCCTTTAAGTCCTGTGAATTGTTCAGCAACATGGAAAGGTTGAGACAAGAATCTTTGAACTCTTCTAGCTCTGTGTACAGCTAACTTATCTTCATCAGATAACTCATCCATCCCTAAAATCGCAATAATATCTTGTAGTTCTTTGTATCTCTGCAATAACTCTTTTACATTCTGTGCGCAGGTGTAATGTTCAGAACCTACGATATCTTCAGTTAATATTCTTGATGTAGAATCCAGTGGATCTACAGCAGGGTAAATACCTAATTCAGCAATTTTCCTTGAAAGTACAGTTGTTGCATCTAAGTGAGCAAATGTTGTGGCAGGGGCAGGGTCAGTTAAATCATCTGCAGGAACATAGACTGCTTGCACAGAGGTGATAGAACCATTTTTTGTAGAAGTAATTCTCTCTTGCATGGTTCCCATCTCAGTAGCTAATGTTGGTTGGTATCCTACGGCAGAAGGCATACGGCCAAGCAATGCAGACACTTCAGATCCTGCCTGTGTAAATCGGAAGATGTTATCAACAAAGAAAAGCACATCTTTTCCTTTTCCTTTTCCATCTCCATCTCTAAAGTACTCAGCAATTGTAAGTCCTGATAATGCAACCCTTGCTCTTGCTCCTGGTGGCTCATTCATTTGTCCAAAAACAAATGTTGCTTTTGAATCACCCATCTTTTCTCTATCCACTTTAGATAAGTCCCATCCACCATCTTCCATCGATTGATTAAACTCTTTTCCATAATTTATAATTCCAGACTCCAGCATCTCCCTCATAAGGTCATTCCCTTCTCTTGTTCTCTCCCCAACACCAGCGAATACAGATAAACCACCATGTCCTTTTGCAATATTGTTAATCAACTCTTGGATAAGTACTGTTTTGCCTACACCCGCCCCTCCAAACAAACCAATTTTACCTCCTTTTGCATAAGGCTCAATTAAATCAACAACTTTTATTCCTGTAAATAAAACTTCTGTGGCAGTTGATAGATCTTCAAATTTTGGCGGCTCTCTATGAATCGGAATCCCAGAGTTCTTATCTAGATTCTCCATGCCGTCAATAGCGTCCCCAATCACGTTAAAGACCCTTCCTTTAATATTTTCTCCGGCAGGCATTTTAATTGGAGATCCAGTAGCTACAACCTCAGTACCTCTACTAACTCCATCAGTAGTCTCCATAGAGATAGACCGTACAGTATCCTCTCCAATATGTTGCTGGCATTCTAAAATCAATTTATCTCCATTTTCTCTAGTAATTTCTAAAGCATCATATATGTCCGGCAGACCTGCCTCGTTGTTTTCGAATGTGACATCAACTACAGGTCCAATAATTTGCGATACTCTTCCAGTTTTTCTTGACATTTTTTGTTTATTTTTAAAGTCGTTAAAATCTTTTTTCAATTGCATGCAAACTTACTATTTTTAAATTGTTCGTTACTAATAAATAAGGGTTTAAATTAATTGTTAATTTTGAACATTTTTTCAACATAAGAAAATAGATTCAAGTTAAGTGAAAATATACCATTCTATTGAGGATTTCCCCTCAAACATAAATACAATAGTTACTATTGGCACCTTTGACGGGGTACATAAGGGCCATAAAACCATTATTAGTCGTTTAAATGAGATTGCAAAACAGCAGAGGTTAGAGAGTGTGCTGTTAACCTTTGATCCTCATCCTAGACATGTGATTTATCCTGACGACCAAGAGTTAAGATTAATTCATACAGTCAAGGAGAAAACAGAAGCCTTGCATAAGACTGGCTTGCATAATCTTATTCTTCATACATTCACAAAAGATTTCTCTAGAACAACGTCGGTAAATTTTATTAGAGATATTTTGGTAGATAGACTTAATATGAAGTATATGGTAGTTGGTTTTGATCATCATTTTGGGAAAAACAGGGAAGGGACTTTTGATAATCTACTTGAGTTATCATATTTATATGGTTTTAAAATTGAGAGAATCCAGCCTCAGAATATAGGTACGGTTACCATTAGCTCTACTAAAATTAGAAATGCAATTTTGGATGGCGACTTTAAGAAAGCAAATTCTTATTTGTCTTCTAATTTTTCTATTACGGCAAGAGTAATTCAAGGAAACAAGGTTGGAAATAAGATCGGTTTTCCAACTGCCAATATGCATGTAGAGAGTCAGTGGAAGATTATTCCTAAGAAAGGTGTCTATGCAGTTAAAGCATGCGTTAATAATCAAGATTACTTTGGGATGTTAAATTTAGGAAATCGCCCAACGATTCCGGATGATTCTTTTGTGATTGAAGTCCATCTTTTTGATTTCCTAGGTGTTATATATAATAAAGAGTTAAAGATTGAGTTTGTTCAAAGGGTTAGAGATGAGAAGAAATTTCCAGATTTAGAGGCACTAAAATCTCAGCTTAAAATTGATGAAATAAATTGTAGACGGATTTTTAATTTGATAAGGTAGTTGAAAGTTGTTAATATACAGAGTCTGTAATTATCAAGTTAATATTTCTAATTTGGCAAATTTTAACAATAGTTGTTTTTGCCCAATACCATTAAAAAATACGGTCGCTTTCTTGTTGCTCCCTTCGCCTGTTATGCTTAATACCTTCCCCTCTCCAAATTTATTGTGTTTTACCCGTATCCCATTTGTAATTTTACTTAGATCACTTGCATTAATATTTATATTTTTAGCCCTATTAATATTGGTTAAGTTTTTGGGTAGAATTAAATTCTTGTTAGCTGGAGAGTATTTATTTACTGTGTCTCTTGTTTTAGCATAAATCTTATGTGGGAGATAATCTTTCTTGTTTAATGAAATCTCCTTTTTCTCAAGGTAATTCTCATCTAGCTCACTAATAAATCTGCTTGGTTC
>PCBP01000038.1 GCA_002730985.1 Flavobacteriales bacterium
TAGCTGCCGTAGTATTACCAACTGAATCTAATATATCTGTGCGCTCTCTTACTATAGGATCTTGCTCACTCATCTCAGCAATTCCTCCTGCATTATCGGCAATAGGTCCAAAAGCATCAATTGCTAATTGCATAGCAGTAGTAGCCATCATTGCAGAAGCAGACATAGCAACACCATAAAATCCAGCAAACTCATAAGAAGCCCAAATAGCTCCTGCAAATAGTATAATTGAAGGGAATGTAGATATCATACCTGTAGCAAGACCGGAGATTATATTTGTTGCCGCTCCAGTACTTGATTGTTGAACAATTTTAAGAATTGGCCTTTTCCCAAGACCAGTATAATATTCAGTAACAGATGAGATTAAGCCTCCAACAATTAATCCAACTAATGTCGCATAAAACACATCCCTTGAACTAAATGAAATTGGGTCAAAGAACTCCATCACCATCATTTCAGGTAACATGTAGTCTATAAAGAAGTAGCATGAGACAGCAACTAAAATAATTGAAGTAATATTTCCTTTGTTTAATGCTCCCATCACCTGGTCTTCTTTTGCATCATTATCATTAATGCTAACAAGCATTGTCCCAATAATTGAAATTACAACCCCAGCACCTGCAATTAC
This sequence comes from Flavobacteriales bacterium, assembly GCA_002730985.1. Lineage (GTDB taxonomy): Bacteria > Bacteroidota > Bacteroidia > Flavobacteriales > BACL11 > BACL11. Next base: position 629 of record PCBP01000038.1, read on the forward strand.
CATTGGTAATAAAATCGGGCCAATACCATCAAATTTAACCAGTTCAATTCCTTGTGAAAGAGTGTCTTGAATTACATAATAACCAAGTACCATAGCTGCCAAAACCGTAGCTACATAAGAACCAAACAAATCGGCTCCCATACCTGCAACATCTCCAACATTATCTCCAACATTATCAGCAATTGTTGCTGGATTTCTTGGGTCATCTTCTGGAATATCTGCCTCAACTTTTCCTACTAAATCTGCACCAACATCAGCAGCTTTAGTATAAATACCTCCACCTACTCTTGCAAATAAAGCTATAGACTCAGCACCTAATGAAAATCCTGCAAGAGCTTCTAAAACGATAATCATATCTTCTCCAGCAAAGTAATTATAGAAAATAATAAAGAATGCTGTCAAACCAAGCACTGCTAAACCCGCAACCCCTAATCCCATTACAGTTCCTCCTCCAAAAGAAACTTTTAATGCATTTGGTAAAGATGTCCTGGCAGCCTGTGTAGTCCTAACATTTGTTTTTGTTGCAATCTTCATGCCTATATTTCCAGCAAAGGCAGAGAATATCGCTCCAAAAATAAAAGCAATTACAATCATCCAGTGTGTTGTATCAACTATAGTAGAAACTACAAACAATAAAATACTGACAATAATTACAAATATTGACAACAGTCTGTACTCTGCATTTAAAAAAGCTAAAGCCCCTTCATAAATATGATTAGAAATTTCTTTCATCTTTCCATCTCCAGCATCTTGTTTCATTACCCAAGACCTCTTGATTAACATATAGATCAACCCTACTGTTGCTAAAACTGCCGGCATATACATCATTAATGATTCCATTGTTTTGTTTTTAAATTATTTATTTTGTTGTCAAAATGGATGCAAAAATAGTATTTTAAAATGAATGAATAAGTTTAGAGATATTTTATGTGATTAGAACTGATATTTATCTTATGATAAACATCTATATTTAGCTCATTTTATCTAAATTTGCAATCACTAATGAAATACCTAAGAAATGAATATTATAGTTTGTATAAGTAGCGTTCCTGATACTACATCAAAAATTAACTTTACTGACAGCGGAGGCAAATTTGATTCTGATGGAGTGCAATTTATAATTAACCCTTATGATGAATTTGGACTTACAAAAGCCATGATGCTTAAAGAAGCTAATGGAGGAAAGGTAACCGTTATTACAGCAGGAGATATAACAATAGAGCCTGTAATTAGAAAAGCACTTGCAATTGGCGCTGATGAAGCAATTAGGATTAATATGACACCTCAAGATAGTTACTCTACAGCTGTTGAAATTACAAATTACTTAAAGAATAGTCCTGCTGATTTAGTTATAACAGGTAGAGAGTCAATTGATTATAATGGAGGTGCTGTAGGTGGCATGCTAGCAGAGATGCTTGATTTGCCATTTATTAATGCATGTAATGGATTGCATATTTCTGGAGATACAGCAGAAATTACAAGGGAGATTGATGGAGGAATAGAAAATATATCGACAAACCTTCCTTTTGTAATTAGTGGACAAAAAGGACTAGTTCAAGAGTCTGAACTTAGAATCCCTAATATGCGAGGAATTATGCAAGCAAGAACAAAACCTTTACAAGTAATTGAACCATTAGACAATGTACAATTGACAATATCAAGTGGCTTTGAGAAACCGGCTAACAAGCAAGATTGCAAATTAGTATCCTCTGATAATGTAGCCGATTTGGTCTCCTTACTAAGAGACGAAGCAAAAGTTATTTAATTAAAAAAACAGATTTAAAAAATGTCAGTATTAGTATATGCAGAAAGTTGGGGGGGTAGTTTCAGGAAAAGCACCTATGAGGCTGTTTCTTATGCAAGTGAGACTGCTAAATTGTTACGCACAGATGTTATTGCCCTTACATTTGGAAATGAAAGTGATGATGAATTATTGAAACTAGAGAACTATGGAGCAAACAAAGTATTAACGACAAGCGGAATTGAAAAAGGAGATAGTAAAGCTGCAACTGATCTTTTTTCTGCTAATTGTTCTGATGCAAATATGATTATCTTCCCTAGCACCTATACATCAAAGATGATCGCCCCAAGATTAGCAGCAAAACTTAAAGCAGGGATGACATCTAATGTAATTAGCACCCCTTCTAGCGTCTCTCCAATAGAAATTAAACGAAAATCATTCTCTGGAAAGGCTATTGAAAACACTAAAATTAATACAGAAAAAGCCATAATTATTTTAGCCCCAAATGCTTTCGGTCTAGTTGAGTGTAACGGTAGTTGTAAAATTCAAAAAATTGAAAGTGCTAATAATACAAGTGTTACTATAAATAGTCAAAAAGTGGCAAGTGGAAAGATATCTTTAGCGGAGGCAGAAATTATAGTCTCAGCTGGAAGAGGATTAAAAGGTCCTGAGAATTGGGAAATGATTGAGGAATTAGCCAATCTTCTTGGAGCTGCAACAGCATGCTCTAAGCCAGTATCAGATATTGGTTGGAGACCTCATAGTGAGCATGTAGGTCAAACTGGTATAGTAGTAGCCCCTAACCTTTATATTGCTGTAGGGATCTCAGGAGCTATACAGCACCTAGCAGGTGTAAATTCGTCAAAAATAATGGTTGTAATTAATACCGATCCTGAGGCCCCATTTTTTAAATCAGCAGATTACGGTATAGTGGGAGATGCATTTGAAGTTATACCTAAATTAATAGAAGAAATTAAAAGAATAAACTAAATTGGATTTTGTTCAGTTAGATATAGCAGCAATAAAACAAAGTGATTCCCAAAACAATGCCTATGTTTTACTAATGAATGAAACTACCGGAAAAAGACAACTGCCAATTGTAATTGGATGGTGTGAAGCAAGATCAATTGCTATAGCCCTTGACGGAACAGAAGAACCAGATAGACCACTAACTCATGATTTATTTAAAACCATGGGAGAAAAATTCAATATCATAGTTCAAAAAATTGTAATACATACCTTAATCGAGGGTATTTTTCATTCTTCATTTCATTGCAAACACAAAGACACTAATGAAGAAATAGCAATTGATGCCAGAACTTCTGATGCAATTGCAATTGCAATAAGATATGGCTGTCCTATTTTTACTTATGAAGATATTTTGTCAAGAGCAGGGATTATTATTAATAATGCACGTAAAGAAGATGAGGGGGACTCTGAAAATCTAAATCTTGAGGAAGAAGATGATAAAATGGCTAATCCTCAAGGAGTTAATACTTTTAGTTTAATAAAACTAAAAAAGATATTAGCTCAAGCCATTGAAGAAGAAGATTATGAAAAAGCTTCTAAAATAAGAGACGAAATAAACAAAAGAAAAGGGGAATAACATGAAAAAAATCTGCCTACTTACTACTTCTTTAGTCATTACTTTCTTTTCATTCTCTCAAAATATTAGTGGCAAGTGGAATTTTCAATCTATTCTTCCTGACACACTTCAAAATGGCAAAAATATAAAGGACATCTCTAATGGAGACTACATGCAAATTAATGAAGATGGAACATTTTATTATGAAATTGTAAAAGAAAATTTATTTGCAAATGGGAGGTGGGATTTAAAGGATCACCATTTATCTCTTCACTACAAAATTCCTGTAGATACAACAAGAAAGTATCATCTAGATGTTAATGAAATGTCTTTAACTCTAAATGAAAATGGCATTAACTTTACTTTCCATAGAGACACAAAGATTATAGGCAATGGATTTTCATTTAACAATTTAATGAGAGGGCTATTAGGGATGATAACATTACTTTTAATTGCATTCGCTTTCTCAAGAAACAGAAAAGGAATCGACTGGCAATTAGTCTGGAAAGGATTGCTCATACAAGTTGTATTTGCAGGGCTCATTTTAAAAGTATCTTTTGTACAGAAAGGCTTTGAATGGCTCAGTTCTGTATTTGTCACTGTATTAGGATTCACCAGAGAGGGATCGCTGTTTCTTTTTGGAGATATAGTAGATAATATAGATTCTTTTGGCTTTATTTTTGCATTTCAAGTATTGCCAACTATTTTATTCTTCTCTGCATTAACAAGCCTGTTATTCTACTATGGCATCCTACAAAAAATGGTTTACGCCTTTGCATTTTTTATGAAAAAAACCTTAAAACTTTCAGGTTCTGAGAGTTTAGCTGCCGCAGGAAATATATTCCTAGGGCAAACAGAATCTCCTCTACTAATTAAGCCTTACATTGATAAGATGACTTTATCAGAACTACTATGCCTAATGAGTGGAGGAATGGCTACTATTGCTGGTGGCGTATTAGCTGCTTACATTGGATTCTTAGGTGGAAGTGACCCTGTACAACAACTCTTTTTTGCCAAACATTTATTAGCTGCATCTGTAATGTCTGCCCCTGCTGCTATAGTAGCTGCTAAGATTCTTTTACCAGAGACAGAAGATGTTGATAAAAATATGAGCATCTCTGAAGAACAACTTGGGACAAATGCTTTAGAGGCAATAAGTATAGGAACTATGCAGGGCTTAAAATTAGCAGTAAATGTAGGAACTATGCTTTTAGTATTTATTTCCTTTATTGCTATGGCTAACTACTTTCTACAAGATTTTATAGGCAAATCTACAGGCATTAATAATTGGGTGGCCTCTATCACAGATGGGCAATATGATGGTTTAACTTTGCAATTTATTTTAGGTTATACACTAGCTCCAATTACCTGGCTTTTAGGTGTTTGCGCTCAAGATGTCGTATTAGTAGGTCAACTTTTAGGAGAAAAAACTATCTTAAATGAATTTGTAGCATATGTATCTCTAGGAGAATTAAAAGCAAGTGGCAAATTCTTTGAAGAAAAATCAATAATAATAGCAACGTATATACTATGTGGTTTTGCCAATTTTGCATCTATTGGAATACAAATTGGAGGGATCGGTGCATTAGCCCCAAACAGAAGAAGTGATTTATCTAGATTAGGAATTTTGGCTCTAATAGGAGGAACAATTGCCTCCTTATTTACAGCTGTAATTGTAGGAATGTTAATTTAATGGAACAATACTTAGACTTAATGACACGCGTGATGGAAGAAGGCACGCTAAAATCTGATAGAACAGGGACAGGAACTAAAAGTGTCTTTGGCCATCAAATGCGTTTTGATTTATCTAAAGGGTTCCCATGTATTACCACCAAAAAGTTACATTTAAAATCGATCATCCATGAGTTACTTTGGTTTCTAAAAGGTGACACCAATATTAAATACCTTAGAGAAAATGGCGTTCGTATCTGGGATGAGTGGGCAGATAAAAATGGAGATTTAGGACATGTTTATGGATATCAATGGAGATCTTGGCCAGCCCCAGACGGCAAGCATGTCGACCAAATCTCTGAAGTAGTTGATACTTTAAAAAAGAATCCAGATAGTAGGAGGATCATTGTAAGTGCCTGGAATGTAGGAGAGATTAAACAAATGGCTTTGCCTCCATGCCATGCTTTTTTTCAGTTTTATGTAGCAGATGGTAAACTTTCTTGTCAGCTATATCAAAGAAGTGCAGACATTTTTTTGGGAGTTCCTTTCAATATTGCATCCTATTCATTGCTTACAATAATGATGGCACAAGTTTGTAATTTACAAGTTGGTGATTTCATTCATACTTTAGGCGATGCCCATATTTACACAAATCATTTTGAGCAAACTAATTTACAACTCAGTAGAGATTGCAGAAAACTACCAACTATGAAAATCAACCCAGATGTTAGAAATATTTTTGATTTCACCATTGAAGATTTTGAATTAATTAATTATGAATCTCATCCACACATTAAAGCAAAGGTAGCGGTATAATGGCAAATATAACTGTATTAGGAGCCGGATTGGTAGGAGGAGTAATAGCAAAAGATTTAGCTAAAAATCATACCGTTACTTCTATAGATATTTCCCAAAATAATTTGGACAAACTTAATAATATTAATACCATCTGTGCAGATATTTCCGATACAGCCAATTTACAAAATCTTATTAAAGGATGTGATTTAGTGGTAGGCGCTGTACCAGGTTTTATGGGCTATAAAATGATGCAAAATGTGATCGAATCAGGGAAAAACATAGTAGACATTTCCTTTTATCCAGAGGATCCATTTGGGCTAGATAAATTAGCCAAACAAAAAGGAGTTACTGCCGTAATGGATTGCGGTGTAGCGCCAGGAATGGGGAATATCATTTTTGGTCATCATGACTCAAAAATGAGAATTACCAATTATGAATGTTTAGTTGGAGGACTTCCTGAGAAAAGAGAATGGCCATATGAATATCAAGCAGTTTTTTCTCCAATTGATGTCATTGAAGAATACATTCGTCCAGCACGCTATATTGAAAATTCAGCTTTAATTGTTAAAGAAGCATTATCAGATACAGAGCTTGTTAATTTTGAAGAAATAGGAACCTTAGAAAGCTGGAATTCTGATGGATTAAGAAGTCTAATAAAGACAATGCCTCATGTTCCAAATATGATTGAAAAAACCTTACGGTACCCCGGTTGCGTAGAATATCTGAAAGTTCTAAAAGAAAGCGGATTTTTCTCATATAAAAAAATAGACGTCAATGGAATCATGATTCGCCCTATAGATATTACAGCGAGACTATTATTCCCAAAATGGAAAATGGAATCAGGAGATAAAGACTTTACGGTAATGAGAATTATAATAAAAGGAAAAGAGGATGGAAAGACAGTAAGCTATCAATATAATTTATTAGACAGATATCAAAATGATACTATATCGATGGCTCGCACAACAGGGTTTACTTGTACAGCTGTTGCGAACCTAGTTGCTAATGGGGCATATAATAGAATAGGAATATCTCCCCCAGAATATTTAGGAGGACATTTTAAATGGATAAGAAAATATTTAGAAGAAAGAGGTGTTAATTACAATGTAAAGAAAAACTGATGAAAGTCTCACTGATAGTAGCGGCATCTGAGAATGGAGTTATCGGGAAAGACAATAATCTTATCTGGTCTCTACCTAAAGACATGATTTTTTTTAAAGAAACTACTCTAGGTCATCATGTTATAATGGGACGCAAGAACTTTGAATCTATTCCTCATAGATATAGTCCATTACCTAACAGGACTAATGTAGTGATTACAAGAAAAGATAATTATATAGCTGAAGGTTGTATTGTAGTTAATTCATTAGAGGCTGCGCTTAGGATTGCAAGGGAGAATGAAGATAAAGAACCTTTTATAATTGGAGGGGGGGAGATTTACAAATTAGCTCTAGAGAAGGAAGTAGTAGACAAGATCTATCTTACAAAAGTGCATCACCTATTTGATGGAGATACCTTTTTCCCTGAAATAACAAAAGAATGGCAAGAAACTGGAAGAATAGATTGCAAAGCAGATGAAAAACATGCTCATAATTACAGCTTTCTAACTTTTGAAAAAAATAAGTAATTTTACAAAAAATCAAACTAATGAAAAACGCCATATTTGCTTTAGGAGTCTTAACTGTCTTGCTTTACTCATGTAAAGAACAAAATATAATAAACACACCTGAATTAGCTAATACTCAAGCTTGCCAGGATCACTTAACTGCTGAAAATATTTTTAATGATGTTGACCATATTGTTGAGGGAGCTTTTTTAGATAATGGCATAAATAAATTATATCCAAAATTTACAATTATGGATAATGACGCCTCAAATATAGATACATTGATCATTAACTTTGGTGCTAATGAAATCATATACCCATACCCTGGAGGGAAATTGAGAAAGGGTAAGATTAATGTTACATACACAGGAAAATACCGTGATTCTTTAGCGGTAATTACCACTACTTTTGACAATTATTATGTAAACTATAATCTCATCCAGGGAGAAATAACAGTAACCAATCAGGGGAGAAAAAATAATGGAAATATATGCTTTACAATAGAAGTAAATGACGCCAGTATAAGCACTCCTAACGGCACAATCAACTGGGAATCAGATATAGTTAAGGAATGGACCAACGGAGAAGATACGTATCTTGATCTCTCCGACGATGAATATAAGATAACAGGCTCTGCAAGTGGTAATGGAGTGAATGGAAATGATTTTACAATGACAATTATAGACACTCTTAATGTTGCCCTAAGTTGTCTCCCTTCTTGTGTAATTAAAAGCGGAACCTCAAAGATAACTCCTGATGGTTATGCTAATAGAATTGTCAACTACGGAGAGTCCTTGTGTGATTGCAATATAGATGTAATAATTAACGGGGATAACTATCCAATAGTAATTAATTGATAGCTAAGCAACTTTTAGTTTAGTAGAAGAGACCCTAGATAACTGAGCTTTTACATAAGACGCTGTAATTTTTAACTCTTTCTTACTTTCATCAGAAGGAAATTCAAACATAGCATCCAGCATAATTGCTTCGCAGATTGATCGCAAGCCTCTTGCCCCTAATTTAAATTCCATAGCTCTATCTACAATAATATCAATTGCTTTCTTGTCAAATATTAAATTTATTCCTTCCATTTCAAACAACTTCTGATACTGTTTAATAAGAGCATTTCTAGGTTCTGTTAGTATCTTTTTTAAAGCTATTCTATCCAAAGGATTTAGATGTGATACCACTGGCATTCTACCAATAAGTTCTGGTATAAGTCCAAAAGATTTTAGGTCTTGTGGAGAAATATACTGCAATAAGTTTTCTGTATCAATCATTGCTTCATTCTCTGATCGGAATCCAATAGATTTAGTATTCATTCTTCTAGATATATGCTGCTCAATACCAACAAAGGCCCCTCCGCTTATAAATAAAATATCTTTAGTGTTCAAGGCAATCATTTTCTGATCAGGATGTTTTCTGCCTCCTTGAGGAGGGACATTTACAATTGTTCCTTCTAGTAATTTAAGCATAGCTTGCTGTACCCCCTCTCCACTTACATCACGGGTAATTGAAGGGTTGTCACTTTTACGAGCTACCTTATCAATCTCATCGATAAAGACAATTCCTTTCTTTGCTTTCTCTACATTATAATCAGCAGCTTGTAAAAGACGAGTCAATATACTCTCAACATCTTCTCCAACATAACCTGCTTCAGTAAGAACAGTGGCATCAGCAATACAAAATGGTACTTTTAAGAGTTTAGCAATAGTGCGAGCAATTAGAGTCTTTCCAGTCCCAGTTTGCCCTACCATAATAATATTTGACTTCTCAATTTCAACATCTTCCTCGCTAGTATCAAGCTGTAAAAGTCTTTTATAATGATTATAAACAGCTACTGATATCACCTTCTTTAGCTCATCCTGTCCGATAACAAAATCATCCAAATAATCTTTGATTGCTTTGGGCTTTAATAATTTAAAATCTTCTGAGAGTGCCTTCTGTGCAACAGAGTCTTCTTTTACAATATCATGAGCTTGTTCTATACAAGAATCACAAATATGAGCAGAATCACCTGCAATCAAAATATTAGTGTCTTGCTTATTCTTTCCACAAAAAGAACATGAAATTTTTTCAGTTTCTGACATTATTTTTTTCTTTGAAGCACCTCATCTATCATCCCATAAGCTTTTGCTTCATCTGCAGTCATCCAATAATCTCTATCGCTATCTTTCCAAACTTTATCAAATTTTTGCCCTGAATGATTTGCAATAATCGCATATAGCTCATTCTTTAATTTCTTAATCTCATTAGCAGTGATCTCAATGTCAGAAGCCTGTCCTTGCGCCCCTCCTAATGGTTGATGTATCATTACTCTAGAGTGCTTAAGAGCAGTTCTTTTCCCGGATGCTCCAGCACATAGTAACACAGCGCCCATTGAAGCTGCCATACCTGTACATATAGTAGATACGTCAGGATTAATATATTGCATAGTATCATAAATGCCAAGTCCCGCATAAACTCCACCACCAGGAGAGTTTAAATAAATTAATATGTCTTTATTCGCATCAACTGATTCTAAAAACAATAGTTGAGCTTGGATAATGTTTGCTACATAGTCATTAATAGGAACGCCTAAAAATATAATTCTATCCATCATTAAACGAGAAAAAACATCCATACTTGCAACATTCATCTGTCTTTCTTCAATAATAGTTGGTGAAATGTAATTTCCATAAATTGAATTAAACTCATCAAGATGCAAGCTAGTTATCCCCTTATGTTTCGTTGCATATTTTTTAAATTCTTTTCCGTAATCCATGATTAATATATTTTATGATTTTTCTGATGCTAATTTAACAAAATCATCATAAGAAATACTCTTTTCATTTAATTTGAAATTTTCTTTATAAAAAGATAATGTTCTTTCATCAAACATCTGATCATATAATTTCTTTTTTTCTTCTTCATTCTTAAGAATGTCATTGGCAATCTCAGTTAATTTATTGTCATCACTCTCGGGCTGACCGTATTGTTTCATTTGACTGCCAATCAACTTTTTTGCATGTGATAAAATATCATCCTGTGTAACTTTAATCTGATATTTTTCTAAAATCTTATTCTCAATTAATTGCCATTGCAAGCTTTTAGAATACATATCATACTCTTTTTCTAGCATTTCCATAGTAATCGGCTGTTCAGAAGTTTTAACCAACCATCTTTTCAGAAAGTCATTTGGCATGTCTAATTTTAATTTAGAAATGAAATAATTTACTACATCATTCTTAAGCATCCTATCGCTTTCCCTAACGAACTGAACTTCAGCTTCAGATTTTACTCTAGCTTTAAAATCCTTCTCATTTTTAACAGATCCAGGGCCATAAACTTTGTCAAATAGCTCTTTATCTAATTTTGCAGGTTCTAATCTATTTACATTCTTCACCGTAAATTGAAATTCTTCTGAGATTAAATTATGAATAGCTTTGTGATCCACATTTAACATGGCTCCCAAATCAGCATGATTAGCAAATGCTTTCAGTATATTTATTATAACTACATCATTCTGTCTTAATCCTATAAATTGATTTCTAATTTTTAGATCAGTAATATAATCCATTGCAACAGTAGCATCATTCTTAATGCCATTACCCATTACTTTCCCACTAATATCTAACTGTTCAATACGACAAAAAACTAGATCTCCCTCAACAGAGAGTTCGGGATTACTCATTTTGCCATATCTTTTGGCAATATCATTGCAATAATGATCGACAATTTTAGTGTCAGCCTGTATTTTATAGTAATTTAATTTATCTTTAGATGTAATCTTGACATCAAATTCAGGAGCTAGACCCACTTCATATTCAAAATTAAAATCCTCCGTTTTTTCCCAGTCAATTGGTTTGCTATCAATTGGCATCGGAGAGCCTAAGACTCTTAACTTTTTCTCAGTAATATGTTTGTATAGTTCGTCCTGAAGCAATTTATTAACTTCCTCAATAACAACTGATGTTCTATATTGTTTATTAATTATACCTATTGGAGCTTTTCCTTTCCTGAATCCAGAAATCTGTGTTGTTTTACGATAGTTCTTTAGCGTCTCATCTACTTTCTCAGTATAATCTTCAGCTTTTACTTCAACAGAAATAGTAGTCATCAAATCTTTTGCTTTACTTTGTGTAATTTTCATCTTCTATTTATTTTTAAAAGGGATGCGAAAATACACTTATTTCTCTGATAATAAAACTATGCTAAAATAAAAAACCTTCACCAAAGTGAAGGCTTGATTTGTGCGGGTGAAGGGACTCGAACCCCCACGCCTTGCGGCACTAGATCCTAAGTCTAGCACGTCTACCAATTCCGCCACACCCGCAAAAGGAGGGCAAAGATATTATTTTTTAACATTTATATACAAAACAACCTTATAAAGATTCTTTAGCAAAAGAATTTATTTAAGTTTGCACATATAATTTAAAATTCTAAAAAATGAGCCTATCAATTAAAGGAAAGTTAAGCAGGAAACTAAGTGTTGAAAGTGGAGTTTCAAAAGCCGGTAAGGAATGGAAAAAACAATCTTTTTTGGTTGATACTGGAGCTCAATATAACCCAGAGATTTGTTTCCAATTATTTGGAGAAGACAAAATCGAGATATTGAATCACCATAATGAAGGAGATCAGGTAGAGGTTTCGTTTAACCTGTCTTCAAAAGAGTTTAATGGAAGATATTTTCATAATATTGACGCTTGGAGAATAGAGAATTTGGGTAGTAGCTCAAGTGAATCGGGAGAGGCCCCTGAGTTTAATGCCCCTGCAACTGAAGAAGATGACCTGCCATTCTAAGAATGCCAACTGCTAAAAAGTTTGAAAAGGTTTTTAAGGCGCTCTTACCAGCGCCTTTTACAATAGCCGTACTACTTACTATTTTTACTTTCATACTAGCACTTATTATAACAGAACCAAAAGCGGGAGGAAATCATTTTTTGCAGCTTTTATCATTCTGGGAAGAAGGGATTTGGCATTCTCCACTTTTAGTATTTGCTATTCAAATGATGCTAATGCTAGTTTTAGGACATACCTTAGCATTAAGTAGGCCAATAAATAAAATTATTACAAAGGGAGTTAAGTACTGCAACAACACAGCAAATGCAGCTGCAATTATCACATTTTTTACAATACTAGTATCTCTTTTCAATTGGGGCCTAGGGCTTATCTTTGGAGCTATTTTTGTCAGAAAAGTTGGAGAGCATGTAAGTGCAAGAAACATAAAAATTAATTACCCATTAATCGGGGCAGCAGGCTACTCTGGTCTTATGGTTTGGCATGGGGGAATATCAGGTTCTGCACCAATAAAAATTGCAGAGAAAGGGCACTTTCTTTCAGATAAAATTGGTGTCATCTCTCAATCCGAAACTATTTTTTCGAACATGAATATAAGTATAAGTATTGTCTTACTTGTTGCCCTTCCTATACTTATGTATTATATAGGAAAAAAAAATGTAGGAGATAGCATAACAATCTCTTCGGAAAAAGAAAAAGAAAAAGAAAAAGAAATTAGTGGAGCCGGAAAATTAGATCATAGCACTACTTTAGCGTGGGTCTTTGGAGGGGCAATTATTTTCTATGCCTTTTATAAGGCCATAATACTTCCCGACAACATCTCTTTAAGCATAATATCTCCAAACTATATTAACCTAGTCCTATTAGGTTTTGCAATAGTAATGCACAAGAATTTCTCTAACTTTTTAGCAGCGATAGATAATGCAATTGTAGGTGCTTCAGGGATCTTGGTCCAATTCCCCCTCTATTTTGGCATCATGGGAATTATGAATCATTCTGGCATGGTAGATATAATGTCTAGCTTCTTTGTCAGTATATCTAATGAAACTACATTCCCAATATTTACTTTTATTAGTGCCGGAATTGTAAATGTATTTGTGCCAAGTGGTGGCGGACAATGGGCTGTACAAGGGCCAATAATTATTGAGGCTGCCACTCAATTAGGAGTTAGTATACCAAAAAGTATAATGGCCTTAGCCTATGGAGACCAATTAACAAATATGTTACAGCCTTTTTGGGCTTTACCACTACTTGGAATAACAGGCATAAAAGCAAAAGAGATTCTACCATACACGCTGATCTTACTACTTGCAGGGATTATAATATTTATTGGGGGGCTATTACTATTCTAGAAAAAATTTATTTTCTCAATGAAGTAGGGCTAGTCATATCTGTTGTAATATAAGCCTTGGGGTTAATCTCTTCAATCATTTTCAATACAGATCTTAGCCTCCTTCTAGAAATTACGCACCAATAAATTTTTATAGGGCCATCTTTTCCTTGCCCATCAATCACAGTCACACCATGTCCATTCTCTCTAAGTTTTTCGGCAACTGAAGGGGAGTCAGCTGGAGAAAAAACTCTTACAACAATATTCCCAAGACCAACTAAACGCTCAATATAAGAGCCTAATATTGTTCCGGCAGCAAAACCGGAAGCATAAGCCCCAATTAAAAATGGATCATCTATATCCTTTATTACCTGGGAAATAGCTACTATCCAAATTGCTGATTCAACTAACCCAATTAAAGCTGCATAAATTGGTTTATTCTTTGCGACTAATAATGATCGCATTGTTCCCAAACTTTGGTCTGCTAACCTAAGTGAAAAAATAATACCTGCTGAAAATATTAACTCCATGTTTTTGTTTTAACTTATTTAAATATTATCTCTTACATCAAAAGCATCACGCAAACCATTACCTAAGAACATAAAAGCTAGAACTAAGCTCATTATTAATAACCCTGGAATAATAGCTAAATAGGCCTTATCCATAATTATATAAGAATAATGATCTTTAATAATTCCGCCCAAACTTGGAATGGGTGGTTGTGCTCCAATACCCAAGAAAGAAAGACCTGCCTCAATTAAAATAGCAGCAGCAAAATTAGCTGCTGAAATTACAATAAGTGGACCAATAATATTGGGAAGAATATGTTTAAATATTATTCTATATGGCTTATAAGCTAACGCTATGCCTGCCTCAACAAACTCCAATTCTCTAATTACAAGTACCTGTCCCCTAACAATACGAGCAACCTCTACCCACATAGTAAGTCCTACAGCAACAAATACCTGCCAAAACCCTTTTCCTAAAGCTAAAGTAATAGCAATCACCATAAGTAAAGTTGGGATACTCCAAATAACATTAACAAACCACATAATAATATCGTCTATCCTACCTCTAAAATATCCTGCAAAAAGCCCTAAAATAATCCCAATTATAAGAGAGATAAATACCGCAATGAAACCAACAGATAATGAGATACGAATCCCATAAAGCATTCTACTAAGTAAATCTCTACCATACCTGTCGGTTCCAAGCCAAAAAGTTTGTTCTGCAATTTTATACTCCCCAATATATTTCTGTTCCATATTAAATTTATAAGGGAAGTATATTACACCTCTCTCTAGTAATTTAAAACTATCAATCGGTACTCTCCTCACTACCAAAGGATTTCCAAGAAAAAAAGATTCCATAAACGAGAGTTTAATGTCTTTATTTTTTGGAATTTCCAAAAATAAAATTTTTGTTAAGGGTTTTTGAGCGGCTAACTCAATATGCATTTCATTAGCATTTGGGGAGCTGTCAGGGCTAATCACTACTGCAAAGAGCGCAATTAAAACTACTAATAAGATATAGCACAAGGCAAAGAAAGATAATCTATTTTTCTTTAATTTCTGCCATGCTAATCTATTTAAGGATGCTGATTTCATCTATTTACTATGAGTTCTACCTTTCCATTCAAACTTCTTAGTTAAAGATAAAATAATAATCAAAATTATGTAAAATGAATAAAAAAGCTCAAAAGGAAGTATCCATTTTATTAAATCTTCTCTTTTAAAAAATTTCAGAATAGGGAAAAGCAAGGCAAAATCTACAATAAACTTTATCGCAAAAAAAAGTGCAAAGAAACTGAAAAATGAATTGTCATAAAAAAGCATCGCAATTAAAAAAACGAAAGATAGATTAGTGAAGAAAACCAAATAGGAGGCGTAAATACTAGCTATATCTTTATACTCACTACTCTTGGCTGCCCACCTTTTCCTTTGATTGATGAAGCCACTAAAATTTTTTTCACTAGAAGTAGTTACTATAGCATCTTCTTTCTTTGCAAAAACAATAGAATCAGAATATTTAGCTTTTACACTATGTAATAGAAAGACATCATCACCACTGACCGTATTAGTCTCTCTAAAATTATTAACTTCCAAAAAAACTTCTTTCCGGTAAGCCATATTTGCACCATTACAAAAAATTGGATTCTTAATCCCAATAGCCCCAGCACCACTCACAATTAATGATAAAAACTCTAATGACTGAAAGCTTTGAAAAACACCATCATGCCTATTAAAAGTTACAGGACCAGAAACTAGTTTTACATGATCATTTGCAAAATAACTAACCATTATACGCGCCCAATTTGGCGTAAAACTACAATCTGCATCTGAAGCTAAAATAATATCTCCACTTGCAAGAGAAACAGCCATACTAATTGCATTCTTCTTTCCAAATTCACCTTCTTTCATGTTTATAATTTGAAAATTATCAAGATCTGATTCTTCCAATAAAGACAGCGTGTTGTCAGTAGAATGATCATTAACCAGAATAACTTCTAACTTATCCTTAGTATAGATTTGAGATTTCAGATCTTTAAGTAATCTAACAATACACTCTTCCTCATTTCGGATTGCAATAATAATACTCACTTTTGGACAGAAAATCTCCTGTGATATTTCTTTTGTTTTAAACCAGCCAATAACATATCCAAGAATCAATAAGACATAAAGGAATAATATTACTGAGATTAAAACTATGAATAGCATTATTTCCTAAAAAATTTAAGCGTAAAAATGAATATAGTGCCAATCAAAGCTGGTAATAACAAATTAATCACCCACATTACAAAAGTGGCTGATAAAATACCAATTGTATTTGCTGACACTAATCCAAATAAAAAAAATGCTACAGATCCCCTGATTCCAATCTCAGTGATAGCAATAGTAGGGATGATAGAAATTACAAATAGCATCGTCGTGATTAAAATAATAGCATGTATATATGAAATGTCAACCCCAAAAACCTGTAAGAGTATAAAAAACTGAGTAGTAAACACCATATATCTAGCAACTGAATACAATAAGACCTCTAATAGCTCCGAAGAATTATAGAACGTAAAGACCTCATTATACTTATCAAAATTTCGTAGGAATTTAAATTTTGATAAGATAACTGAGAATACTGATGTATTCAAAAATAGAGTTACTAAAAGCACATTTAGCAGAATTATGACAAATAACATTATTGGATAAGCAAAAATAATTTCTGATAACAAATTGTCAAATACTGGCATTAAATTAGGTAATAATAAAATCCCAATTAAACCAAATACAATTGTAGTAAGCAATTGGGCCATAGACCCAATTACAGTAATTAAAACTGCTTGAATCCTGTCTCCCTTCTCCAAACAAAAAACTCTTCCAGCATACTCCCCTACTCTATTTGGGGTAAATGCAGATACAGTAATACCTGAAAAGATAGCTCTAATTGAACGTTTAATGGTTATCTTCTCAATCTTCGAAATTAAGAACCTCCATTTTAAAGATTCTAAAAACCAATTGAAAAACATCATAAAAATCACTAACACAATGACTAAATAGCTTTTTCGTATTTGCAATAAAACAAGTTCAATATCAAACTCCTGAGAAGTACTTTTAGAAGTAAATTGTTGATATAAAAAGAAAAGAGCAAAAGCTACAATTCCAATCTTTATTAGAAATCCAATCGTTTTTCTGCTTAGCATTGCTTAGTTTTGTTGATACAAATATAACAATTGCAAACTGATAAAGTCATATTAGGAATTGATCCCGGGACAACTATTATGGGATATGGAATTATCCATATTAAAGGCAATAAAATGAAACTGATTCAGATGGGGGTGTTACATTTATCAAAACTGGGGTCACATGAATTAAAATTAAAAAGAATTTTTGAAAGAACCTTGCAATTAGTAGATACATATAACCCTGATGAATTAGCTATAGAAGCTCCTTTCTTCGGAAAAAATGTACAATCAATGCTAAAGCTTGGCAGAGCACAAGGAGTAGCAATGTCAGCAGGATTATTCCGTAATGTCCCCATCTTTGAATATGCTCCAAAAAAAATTAAACTAGCTATCACAGGAAAAGGAACAGCAAGTAAAGAGCAAGTTGCAGCAATGTTAAAATCAATACTTAATATCCAAGAGATGCCAAAACATTTAGATGCTAGTGATGGACTAGCAGCAGCAGTTTGTCATCATTTTCAAAGAAAAACGAGTAGTGGTGAAAAAAGCTATAGAGGATGGGGTGCATTTCTTAAGCATAATCCTGAAAAACTTAAATAGCAGCTCTAATTTTTTGAGCTATTTCTTTCATTTTTTCTTCGGAGAAATTTAACTTAGGTCTTTCAAAATTAATATCTGAAATATTATTTAAGGGGACTAAATGAATATGCGCATGAGGCACCTCTAATCCAATAACAGCAATCCCAATTCTTTTGCAAATAATAACTTGATCCATTGCTCTAGCTACTTTTTGGGCAAATCTAAAGAGCTCTAAATATTCATTAGAAACAATATCAAAGATATAATCTGTCTCATTTTTAGGAATCACTAAAACATGACCATATACCAATGGGAAAGCATCTAAAAATGCCAAATGACTTTCATCTTCTGCCACTTTAAATGCTGGTATATCACCACTAACTATTTGAGAGAAAACACTAGTCATCAAAGAGCTTGTATATCAATAATCTCAAAATTTACGATACCATTTGGCGCTTGAATTTCAGCAACTTCTCCAATAGCTTTTCCCAAAAGCCCTTTGCCAATGGGGGAAGTAACAGAGATCTTTTTAGCCGCTAAATCAGCTTCTGATTCTGAAACAATTGCATAAGTCATTTGCATACTATTATCTATATTCTTAATAGTAACCTTTGTAAGTAAGTGTACTGTTGATGTATCCATGTCTGTTTTGTCTAATACACGGGCATTTGCAACATCATTTTCTAACTTTGCAATTCTAGCTTCCAACAATCCTTGAGCTTCCTTTGCTGCATCATACTCAGCATTTTCTGACAAGTCACCCTTATCTCTTGCTTCAGCTATTTGGTTTATTATATTTAACCTATCAACTGACTTTAATTGCTGCAACTCAGCTTTTAAATCATCATATCCCTTTTGGGACAAATATATTATACTCATAACTATATAAATCAAAAGGAAGTAGCAAATCCCTTTCTAATTATTGTATTTATTAAATTTTATAAATTAATTCTAGCTCCAATAGTGTGTGAACCTTGGAACGGATCAGTATGCCTATAGGAATAGTCTAGACCAAAGGTAGATCCACTATCTCCCATTGGAAGCTCAACAGTAAAACCAGCTGATGGCCCACTTAAAGCAGTTGTTTTGGCGCTTGAATTATTGATGTCCTCTTCATAAGTATAACCCATGCGCAACATAAACATCTCTCTGTAAGAGTATTCCCCCCCCAATCTATATTGATCCTTTTGGAAAGAATTAGATGTAAAAGTCCCTGCACCAGTAATCCTATGCCTTTGAATATTTATATCATAAGACATTCCGATATTTAACAGTGCCGGCAATTCTAACTCTGAAGATCTTTGTTCAACTGTCATTTTATAATCATCAGCGTCCCCAACAATACCTCTAAAAGACAGTCCATCTCCTGTGAATGACATTCTTGGTCCAACATTCTTTAATGAAATACCAAACTTCATATTGTCCTTAGCTCCTGTTACATATTGTATACCTGCATCTAAAGCAACACCACTAGCGCCAACATTAGATATCTGTTCTGAGATAACTTTTATAGTAGCCCCCCCATAAATACTATTGGAAAATATCCTTGCATATGAAACGGCCATATTCATAAACTTTGGCGAATAAGTTCCAATACCACCGTCAGGCAACTCTACAGTGGTAATCTCAATATCACCAAAATCCATACTCATTACAGCAAAACCTAATACTCCTGATTCTCCTACTTTTTGAGAAAATCCAAATGAACTAATAGTACTAACTGCATCATCAGCACTAAACATCTTGCTCCCATATTGTAACCATGATGTTTGAGAGAAAATCAATTCGGTTTTCTGTGTGAAAGCAAGTCCTGCAACATTAGAATAAATACCCTCTAATCCTCTAACACCAGCAATATTTGCTCCGCCTAAACCTGAAGTTCTAGCCCAAGGGTTTATCAATAGTTCAGATGCTCCGGCTTGTCCTGCTCTTTGAGGATTACCTCCAAAACTTTGATTAAAAGATATTGCTAAAAGAGCAACAACTGCAGTAGCTTTTATCCAATTATTATTGTATTTCATATCTATACTATTTGTTATCGTCTATATATTTATTTTATTAGAAAGTATCTAAATCAATTGGTCGTAATGATCCAAACCACTTAATTACTTTATCCTTCTCTACTAACTCGTTTGAATCAGTATCCAAAAGAATTGCACGGATATGAATCATATACAATCCTGATGCAATTGGAATTCCGAAATCATTCTTTAAATCCCAATCGATAGAAGTCATACTGTCATCTTTCTTGAGAGTACGAACTAAAGTGCCGCTAACTGTAAAAATCTTTATTGTAGCTCGATCTGGAAGATTAGTAATCTTAACTCTATTATCTAGCTGATTTATCTCGTAAGATGAATAACCATAATAAGGATTAGGTACGGCTCTTATTGTTTCCATAGCATCTTTAGCAACATCAAAATCCCCCTTAACCGCAACAATATCATCCGTACTAAAACTATACGTAGGATTAAAACTATTTACAGGGTTCGCCTCGATGACTCTTGATTTAGCTGAACCTGTGAAATTAGGGATTGAAGTAGCAATAAAAGACTCTCCTGGCTGATAAATAGTGCCATCATAAGTTGCTGTCTGACCACCCCAAGTGCTTGCAGAATTCTCATAAGCCACTATATAGTTATTCCCTGGATTTAGAGCAGTATTTTTGTCAAAGAATTTATCCGGAGTCACAGTCTCATATTGTTTATATGGTTTAGTAACTCTCAACTTAACATTTGCAGTGTTTGAAAGATTCAACGCTCTTCCTGGAGCTAATAAAGGTGCTCCCACCCAAGTCACATTTTTAAATACAGCCCATTTGCTAGTTAAATTTGATTGAGATAACTGAGCATAAATCCAAGCTGATTCATCATAGTTTGGGGAGTAATCACAATCAGCAATATTATTAATATAATCATCAGTCCCTTTCACCCATGATTCACCTTTTACTACATAAATAAAATGCTTTCCTCCTAATAAATAATTACCGCCTGAAAACTGTTGACCAGTAGGTGCTGAAGGATCAAATTGTGGGAACTCATCTGTTGTAAGTTTTCCAGTAGGATTCCATACCATATCATTTCCTTTCTCAGAAGTTTGCCAAGAATCCTCTGAAAAAATAATATTTAATCTCTCACCTGTTTCTATATCAATAGCATATCCAGGAAACCAGCTCATACCAATAGTATTTGTGGTATCAACTGTCACAATATTTTCAGTAGTATCATACATATGTAGTACTTCTGTCTTACTTAAAGATATATCCTGTCTCAGTCCCATTTTTACTTGCTCACCTACAGAAAGTAATGGATCATCTTGAGCTTCAACAACACAGACTCTACTCCACAATTCAACACTATCAGTTATTACGATATCAACTGAATTTAAATTCTCTAACTTAGCTAAATTAGTAATAGAACTTTGTATTCCTGGGCCATCATTAAAGTAAGAAGCAAAACGATAAGGAGCCCAAGTACCTCCTGACCACTCAAATCCACCAAAAGCAAGATTTGTTTGAACAACTGCCCCTTCAAAAGCTCCATTAGGATCATCTAAACTATAGTCACTCAAAAGCGCACTAGAGCTATTCTCAAATGAACCAGCTCGGATCCAATTAAAACCCCAAAGACTAAAAAATTCCGACTCATCATCTCTATCGGCAACACCACTTAACCATCTGTCATTATTATCTTTAAATTCAATAGTACCTGATATCAAGCCATTATCTTCAATATTATTTGGATCAGCCCCAGGATTTTGTGTTTGTAATACTTTCACATTTAATCCTAAACTTTCAATATACTTCTCTGAACCAACTAAAATATCTTCATTAGCAAAAGACACGATAGAGCCTGTCACATTATTAATTAATTCCCACCTTCCATATGAAATAATCTTATTTTGATTAGTTGAAACTCCAAAGATAGGTTCCATGAGCTTAAAAGTAAAATCTCCTTGAGGAATTTCTACAGGATCAACTACCGTAATTTCAATTGGCCCTGCTCCTTGCTTATAAGTTGGAGAAAAACTTCTATGATCATCTGATGTTAAAATCTCCTTAATAGTCTCTGCGCTTAAATCTAGGGCCACACCACCATTTCCTTGTCCTTCTAATCGTGTTAGTTCTACGCCATCACCATATGAAGCATTTAAGATCATTCCTCCATTTTCTGGTTCTGTAAAATGAGGAATTGCAGAATACACTTTTATATTTCTTCTTCCTGAAATATAAGGTTGATTTCTACCATCATAATCAACGGCATTCACATCATAAGGTGATGAATTCTCTTCTGCTCTATTATAACCATAAGCTAATGACATAAAGTAGTAAGTCTTATGATTCACTAATTTTGTATTACCTAAAGCAAATTTATCATCATATATTCGGAATGAAAATTCAACCCCTTCATCAACAGAGCCAATAACCCCTTCACTTAATACTGATGGAACTTCCTCAATCGGTGTATATACTCCTAAAATTGGATCCAAATATTGATTTACAATGCCAGTTACATCATCCTTTATATCACTTCTGTGAATTAATCTAGCTCTATCAGGGTCATCTAAATCGGTAACTGAAACTGTAGCGTCTTTTAATTGATACACTAGATATCCTTGAAAATCATAATTTGGGAAATTTAAGAGATTTTCTGGCTTGGTTATATATGGGTCTTTTTCCGAGTATGATTCATCAATATTATTTGAAGCACCTCCATTTGATAAAGTGAAAATCAACTCCTTGTCTAATTCTCTAATAGTTATATCAGGGGCATCAGGACCATTTAAAATATTAAAATTATTATCAAACAATGCTTGCGCTTCTCGATCATAAATCTTTAGCAACTGTATAGAAGCAGTTTGTCCACCAGATTTTGCCCGTGCCCAAACAACACCAGTAGTAATTGTATTTACAGCACCTGGCTCAAGAGTAAAGGGCCCGGCTGATTGTAAAAATCGTCTGTCAGCAGGAATATTACCAGCAGTTACTTCTGTCCATTCTTGACCTGGGAAAGCTGCATCAGAAGTTCCCGGGAACATAAAATTACAAGTTTGATTAGTAGAACCTGTTCCTCCTCCATGTCCATCACCACCATAAGTCATAGGTACATTGTCCTTCCAAATTCCTCTTAAATAATTGTAAATATCAGTACCGCTCTCTGGATTACCAGTAACCGTAAAATCATTATTATAATAAACAAATTTGGACATAATAATCTGCTCTGTTAGAAATACAGTATCTCCTGAAAGGTCTGCAATTGTATCAATCTCATCTATAATACCATCTCTATCATTATCCAGGCCATCATTCATATCAGATAAGGGACCCTGAAAAAAATCAACTCCAATTGCAGGTGGGTTAAATCCATAGCCTGCAGCACCTTCATCTTCAGCATCACCATTATAACAGAATCCTAACCCTAATCCAACATCACAACCTACGTAATCATCTAAATAATAACCTAAATCTGGATCAACCCACTGTCCAAAATAAGTATCATTTAATGGTAGGGTAGATCTGTTAATTATTTTATAGTTATAAAAAGTCATGTCATTTACTTCATTATCAGCGGCAAATCCAAAAGCCTGCGCATGAATCTCTAAACCTAGTGGTTCCGCTTCAGTTTCAGTATGAATATTTCCTTTGTCATTAAAAATCCAAAATAAAGTCTGATCACCAAAAAGTTTTGCATCATCATTTGTACCAGTAATATTATAATCAGGATAGTCTCCATCATAAGGTTCATAAAGACCATTACCATTTACATCAAAAAAAGGTGCTAAGAATTCATCTTGCCCTGGAGGAGAATCAGGAAAAGGATGGGCAGGCCAAGTAGTAATTGAAAGAGGCGGGACATAAGTAGGATCAATTCCAAATCGAGACACATACTCTTCAACATCAGAACGCTCTAATTTAAAATGAGTATCCCACTTATTACACTCATCTGCAGAAATGGTAGCATTAGAAGTATTTAAAGGGCCTGGCCAAAAATCATTACCTGACTGGCGATAAGTCATTGCAGCAACTTTTAATTGTCCTCCATCATCAACCCCCCCAATCCAAAGTGCTCCTGCAAACATAGAATGTTTATTTCCATCTTTAGGTATTTCATACCTAGCGTCATCTAAGTTCCACCACATATCACCACCAGCCATAATTATCGTTCTTACATTATTTACATCAAGGTCAGTTTGTGAAGTAGAAGGATTACATCCGGCAGCAACCTTAGTATTAACTACTGATGTTATATTAGGACTCTCTACATTCTCCTTTGCAATTAAAGCAATCGA
>PCBP01000039.1 GCA_002730985.1 Flavobacteriales bacterium
CAAGGCCTCATCCACTAACACACTACCAGTTGAGTCTCGTGCAATAGCTTGATAATTAATTCCTTGAGGGACACTTTGAGTAAAAGCAATAATGCTAAAGAGCACACAAATTAAAGTTAGCAATCTTTTTTTCATTGTTAATCTATTGTTTTTAATTGCTCATCCATTATAGCTAAACACTCTTCAAATGAATGAGGCTTATATCCTAATTCATTTATGGATTTATCCAAAATGAATCCCGTTTTCGGAGGTCTTACTGCCTTTTGATTAAGTGTCGCCGTACTTATCTTATTTAAATTATCTGTTGAGTTTCCATAGTAATTAGCTACTCTTTCTACTATTTCATAAATACTCATAATATCTTTACCAGATGCATTAAAAACACCCAATGCTTTTTTCTTGGCAGCTAATATACAGATATCTGCTAAATCCTCTGCCAGAGTTGGAGCCCGGAATTGATCATCAATAATATTTAAAGGGTCTCCCTGAGCCAAAGCATCCTTAGCCCAAAGCACAATATTTCCTTTGCTTAGATTCTCACCTACCCCAAATACAATTATAGTTCTGAGAATAGTCCATTTTACACTATGTGCTTGTAATAAATTTTCAGATTTTAATTTAGATAATCCATAAAAAGAAAGCGGATTAGGGATATCTTGTTCAGTGTAGGGGCCATTCTCCCCATCAAAAATAAAATCTGTTGAAATTTGAATTAAATGTGCATCTATTCTCTCACATGCATCCGCTAAATACCCAACCCCATCAACATTTAAAGAATTGCATTCCTGTTTCTTATCTTCACACAAATCAACATTAGTCATAGCTGCTGTATTAATAACTACATCAGGTAGTTGTTCTGCCATTGCTTTTTCTACCTCCTCTTTATTAGTAATGTCTAATGAAATATAAGTATAACCATCTTTGCTAGAAACTCTATTCTCCCCTTTAGAAGTTGCAATCAGTTGAATCGAATAATCTTCTCTTAATTTGTGCAAAAGCTTCTGTCCAAGCAATCCATTACTACCAGTTATTAGAATTCTCATTAATATTGACTTGGCTTAATTAAATAAAGTATAAAGTAGATAATAACTGGGGAGCCAAATCCAAATATTGCAGCAGCAGCAAATAATATCCTTAAACCGCCAACATCCAAACCAAACTTATCAGCAAGCCATACGCAGACTCCAAGAATTTTTCTTTCATTCATTAGATTGAGAGTCAATTAATATATCAATTTTCTTAACAATAGTCTTCTCAAGATCCATAATAGAATTTTCAACTTTCAATATTTGATGTTCTAGCTCAATAATCTTACTTTGATTTTTCTTTGACTTTTGAATATCAATAATCAACCATGCAAAAGCCACAACTTCTATAATCAGTAATGCAATTGTCAATGTGATCTGTAAATTTTCCATAGGATTATAAATCAAAAACACTCTTTCTTTTTTTATATTTAAAATGACGCCTCACCTTTAACAAAAAAGTCATAGCCAAATATATTAAAATAGCAAGTGCATTAGTAAAAGCCGCATAAATAAAGAATAAACGAATAAATGACGCTCTAACACCTAGTTTATTTCCCCACCAAGAGCTAACACCAAATACTTGTTTATCAAAAATACTTCTAAAAAAATTTATCATTTAGCACTCTATTTATTAGATGCTGCAAATTAAGCATTTTTTAAAGACCCCTTGGTGTATTGGTAGGCAATTAATAACTTTAAGAATACACCTATAAATAATGTTTTATCACCTCCAATATGCTAAATCCCTGCTGATGATAAAATAAGAGCCATCTCTTGCTGTATTTTTCTCGATTCTAGTTCTGCTTTTTCTGCAAAGTCTACTCCACTACCCGCATAGATAATTGATCTTGAAGAATTAACTAAAATTCCACAGTCAGAATTCATGCCATACTTTGCTACATCTTGAAGACTACCGCCTTGAGCTCCAACACCAGGCACCAGTAGGAAATGGCTAGAAATAATTTTTCGGATTTCTAATAATTGCTCAGCCCTTGTAGCTCCAACAACATACATAATATTCTCATCATCCCCCCATTCTTTTGAGGTCTCTAAAACTTGTTTGAAAAGTGCCTTTCCACTGTGATCTTCAATATTCTGAAAATCTAGACCGCTACTATTAGACGTAAGAGCTAAAATAACCACCCACTTATTTTTAAAATCTAAGAATGGCGTAACAGAATCTGCTCCCATATATGGAGACACAGTAACAGCATCAAAATTCATCTGCCTAAAAAAAGCACGGCCATACATGCTAGTAGTATTTCCGATGTCACCTCTTTTAGCATCAGCAATGGTGAAGATATTATCTGGAATATATTCTAATGTTCTTTGTAAACTTTGCCAACCTCTAGCTCCCATAGATTCATAAAAAGCAATATTAGGTTTATATGCTACACACAGATCTTTAGTGGCATCTATAATCTTTCTATTGAACTCAAAGATTGGATCTTCTGATTCTAATAAATGCCTAGGTATTTTATTAATATCAGTATCTAAACCAATACATAAAAAAGATTTTTTTTTCTTAATCTGGGATATAATATCCTGTCTATTCATTTACTGTCCCCTCTTTTAATTTCTCGGCATTTTCGGCCATCTGCAACTCATCAATAAATTCTTGAATATCACCACCCATTGTTGCTGGCAAATTGTATTTGGTGAGTCCTATTCTATGCTCCGTTACTCTTCCTTGCGGATAATTATATGTTCTAATCTTTGCAGATCTATCCCCAGAAGAAACCATAGTTTTTCTGTGTTTTGCATCTTCCTCCAACTTCTTTTGCAATTCTATCTCATAAATACGAGAACGTAATACTTTTAATGCCTTATCATAATTCTTATGCTGTGATTTTTGATCTTGACATTGAGCTACTACACCAGTTGGGATATGAGTTAATCTTACAGCTGAATAAGTGGTATTAACAGACTGTCCTCCAGGACCTGAAGAGCAATAAGTATCTTTCCTAATATCGGAAGGAACTAACTCTATATCAAACTCTTCAGCCTCAGGCAAAACAATTACAGTTGCTGCTGATGTATGCACTCTACCCTGAGTTTCAGTTTGTGGCACTCTTTGCACCCTATGCACACCTGATTCGAACTTCAACTGACCGTAAACATCATCACCAACTAGATTAAAAATAATCTCTTTATAACCACCTGAAGTTCCATCTGCAACATCGACCAATTCCGTTCTCCAACCTTTTGATTGAGCAAAAGCAGTATACATTCTATATAAATCTCCAGCAAAAATAGATGCCTCATCACCACCAGTACCTGCCCTAATTTCCATTACAGCATTTTTAGTATCAGCAGGGTCCTTAGGGATCAAGAGAACCTTAATTTTCTCATCCATTTCATCCTTCTTTGGTAAATTCTCCTCTAGCTCTATCTTTGCCATCTCTTTCATTTCCAGATCATCAGTAGTGGATATAATTTCCCTTGCATCAGCAATATTTCCCACTAAGTCTCTATACTGTTTATACGCCTTAACAATAGGCTCTAAATCCTTATATTCCTTACTCAACTGAATAAAAATCTTCATATCATTCATAGCATCAGAAGATGAGATTATTTTTTCAACCTCTAAATACCTATCATTAATTGCGGTTAATTTATCTAACATACTAATAAATGAAAGTTCCTAATTCGGATTTTATAGTTAATCTTCTATTTTTAGAATGTTCAACTCTGCCAATAATCTTAGCATCAACATTAAATGACTCTGAGATATCAATTATGTCCTGTGCGAGCTCTCCAGGCACATATAATTCCATCCTATGACCCATATTAAAAACCTTATACATTTCTTTCCATTCAGTACCAGACTCTACTTGAATTAATCTAAATAATGGAGGGACCTCAAACATATTATCTTTAATTACATGCAAATTATCTATAAAATGTAGAACTTTAGTTTGTGCACCACCACTACAATGGATCATGCCATTAATTCGACACCTATACTTATCTAAAATTACTTTAATAATTGGGGCATAAGTTCTAGTTGGTGAAAGCACTAATTTACCTGCATCTAAAAATGAACCTTCCACAGGATCCGTTAATTTTTTAGAGCCAGAATAAACTAAATCTTCAGGAATAGATGGGTCAAAACTTTCAGGATACTTTGATGCTAATACTTTAGAAAATACATCATGCCTTGCTGAGGTCAGCCCATTGCTTCCCATTCCTCCATTATACTCAGATTCATAAGTTGACTTTCCAGATGATGATAAACCTACAATTACATTCCCTGCTTCAATATTATTGTCAATTATATCATCTCTTCTTATTCTAGCAACAACTGTTGAATCAACAATTATTGTACGCACTAAATCTCCAACATCAGCCGTCTCCCCACCAGTAGAGATGATATTTACACCTAATTTCTTGTATTCGGCTATCAACTCCTCTGTTCCATTAATAATTTCAGAAAGCACACCCCCATCTATTAATGACTTATTACGTCCAATAGTAGAAGAAAGCATGATATTATCAGTTACACCTACACATAACAAATCATCAATATTCATGATAAGAGCATCCTGAGCGATACCTTTCCAAACCTTGATATCACCTGTTTCTTTCCAATACATATAAGCTAATGATGACTTTGTTCCAGCACCATCAGCATGCATAACTAAGCAATAATCTTTATGATCTGTTAAATAGTCAGGAATAATTTTACAGAATGCTTTAGGGAATAGACCCTTATCCACATTCTTAATAGCATTATGTACATCCTCTTTATCTGCTGAAACCCCTCTCTGATTATATCTATTCTCTTTCACTTTTTGATAAAAAAAAACATCCTAAATAACTAGAATGCTTTCTTAGTATTTATAGGTTATCTACTTATCCTCATTACCAGGATTTGCAACGTAATCTTCTCTTATTACCTTAAAAGATGTTCTTCTGTTGTACTGATGGGCAGTCTCCTTATTCTTTCTAAATATTATTTTCTTAATATATGACTTGGTTAAAACATCACCAACTTTAAATCTCCCATTTTCTTGCTCAATAACAAATGGTTCGTTTTCACCCATCCCTTTCGATATTAATCTGTCTGCCTCAACACCTTTACTAACTAAATATAAAATACAAGCATCCGCTCTTTGTTGAGATAATCTGTTATTCTGAGCATCTGATCCAATAAAATCAGTATGAGACTTCAACTCAATTACTACATTAGGATTGTCTAATAAACCTTCAGCCAATCTATCTAAATCTATAAGAGATTCTGGTCTTA
The DNA here is from genome assembly GCA_002730985.1 of Flavobacteriales bacterium. Lineage (GTDB taxonomy): Bacteria > Bacteroidota > Bacteroidia > Flavobacteriales > BACL11 > BACL11. Next base: position 5,278 of record PCBP01000039.1, read on the forward strand.
AATCAAATTTATTAAAATCATACTTAATTAAAGGTAAAATGATCTCTTTCTTAATTGGATCAACATGTAAGTCAACAATAAAATCTTTACTTAATTCAATTCCTTCAGTAGTTTCTCTTTCAATCTTAGTTAAATAACCGGTCTTATTTGCAATAATCTCATACGACACTAATGGTTCTAGTTTAAATGAATATTTACCTGTATTATCAGTTAAAACCTCATTAGCAGTACCATTACTCCCAATTAACTGAACCTTTACACCTGTCATAATAGCTCCAGTTTTTGAGTCTGTTACAATCCCTTGAACAGATAAATTAAGAGCTGGTAATTCAAATTGATAGATATCATCACCTCCTCTGCCTCCAGATCTATTTGAAGTAAAGTATCCTCTTTCTCCATTTTTTTCAACAATCATTCCAAAATCATCTCCAGTAGAATTGACAGGAACTTTTAAATTTACAGGAAGGGTGTATGCTCCATATTCATCCTTAGAAGTTTTATAAATATCAAACCCTCCCATTCCAACATGTCCATTAGAAGCAAAATATATTACACCATCATGAGCTAAGAAAGGAAACATCTCATCACCAGGAGTGTTCACTAGCGGACCTAAATTTATAGGATCGCTCCATCTATTTCTTTTTTCTTTCACTGAAATCCATAGATCCTTGCCTCCATAACCACCAGACAAATCAGATGAGAAAATTAATATACTTTCATCTTCGCTTAAAGCTGGATGCCCTATAGTAGTATTACTATCAACCTTAACCTGCAATAGCTGGGTCGCTCCCCAGGACCTTCCTTTTCTTTCTGAGACATATATACCACATCCAAGGTCTTTCTTCTTTTCAACTTTACACTGAGTTAAGTACATTGTTGTACCTCTCTTATTAACATAAACCGACCCCTCATTACCTTCTGTATTAATTGGTTCGGTCATCACAACTGGCCTACTCCACACTCCCTTCTTATTTAACTTTGTAAACCAGACATCTGAAAAGGTCTCACCTGTTCGAGCATCTATTTTATTAGTTAAACCTCCTTCTCTTGTAGATGTAAAATAAAGTTCCGAATAATCTTCATTACCAAAAGCAGGAGAGAAGTCACTAAATCTAGAATTAACAACAGACATTATCTCCACTTGATATCTTGTTGGTACATCTTTCCACTTTAAAGCAAAATTACAAGATTTCATTCCCATCTCTCCCCTAACATCAGTTGGATTAAGCTCCACGTATTTAGTATACTGAGCAACTGCCTCATCAAAATCACCCGACATTCTTAACACATCAGCATATCTTAAATAAACAACAACATCTGGATATTTTGCTTTAATTGATCTTTTGTAATAATTTGCAGCTTGCTTAATTTTACCTAACATTCTATAGCACTCTGCTTGCTTAAAAATAATCTCAACTTTTACAGCCCTATTTTTAGTTTTTTTATACGCTTTTTTATAAAATTTTATGGCATCCGAATATTTCTCTAAGGTAAAAGCCTGATCAGCTTTTTTCATCTGCCTGCTTTTCTTTTGAGCATAGACTTCAGATTGAGAAGTCATAAATAAGAAAATAACAACGGCTATTAAACGAAATATTTTTTTCATTTTAAGATTTTTATTAATTATGGCGAAAATAGACAATAATTTATAAACTTAATGAAAACACAAAAATAGAATTATAACAAAATGATTGTTAACATGATTATAGCTTTGCAGACTTAACAGTTTTAATAATTCTTCCCGCAATCTTGTAAGGATCAGCGTTAGATGCCGGCCTTCTATCTTCCAGCCATCCTTTCCATCCTTTCTCAACGGTAATAATAGGGATCCTTATTGAGGCTCCTCTATCAGAAATCCCATAACTAAAATCATCAATTGATGCCGTCTCATGAAGACCGGTTAATCTTAAATCATTATAGGCGCCATAAACTTCAATATGCTCTTTGGTAACAGGTCGAAAAGCTTCACAAATTTTCTCGTAAATTTTCTGAGAACCACACTCTCTCAAAGTAGAATCAGAGAAATTAGCATGCATCCCGGAACCATTCCAATCTCCTTGAACTGGTTTTGGATGATACTCTATATAATAGCCATAATCTTCTGTTAATCTATCTAATAAATATCTAGAAACCCAAAGCTCATCACCTGCCCTTTTTGCCCCTTTAGCAAACAACTGGAATTCCCATTGCCCACAAGCAACCTCCTGATTAATTCCCTCGAAATTGATACCCGCCTCAATACATAAATCAGCATGCTCCTCTACAAAAGCTCTCCCATGTGTATTTTTACCCCCAACTGAACAATAATACATCCCCTGAGGTCCAGGATACCCACCCAAAGGAAAGCCTAAAGGTAGTTGAGTCTCAACATCCATTACAAAATATTCTTGTTCAAAACCAAACCAAAAGTCATCGTCATCATCATCTATTTGTGATCTTGCATTTGAATCATGTGGGGTCCCATCCGCATTTAGAACTTCTGTCATTACTAAGAATCCGTTTATTCTGTTAGGATCAGGGAAGATAGCAACTGGCTTTAGCAAGCAATCGGAAGAACTCCCATCTGCCTGCCTAGTTGAGCTACCATCAAAGGCCCAAATAGGACATGACTCTAATGTGCCATCAAAATCTTCAACAACTTTAGTTTTACTTCTCATATTCTGAGTAGGAGCATAGCCATCCAACCAAATGTACTCTAATTTAGATCTCATAGTAGATTTTTTGAATTTAGAAATTAATTAATGGAGACAAATATAATCGAAAAGAATGCTCACAGACAATTAGAAGAGTGGTCAGGCAACAGCAATTTATCAACAAATTGTTAAATAAATTAAGCTAACGTAGTATACATATATAATAAGTAGATCAATATCAGAAACAAACCCTCTTTTCTGGAGATATATTGCTTTGAGAAGATATAAATCAATAAGCCTACTAAGAAAGTGATTACCATCATCCAGCAATAATCAGAAGAGAATATAGCAGCGTCATCCATATTTATTTCTTTAAAAAAAGCAGTAATACCTAATACAGCAAGAATATTGAAGATATTTGATCCAATTAAATTACCAACAGCAAGATTTTCTTCTTTCTTTAATGCTGCTATAATTGAGGTAGCCAACTCTGGAATACTTGTGCCAATTGCGACAACAGTTACAGCAACAATCCTATCAGAGACACCAAAACTCTGAGCCAATATCTTAGTAGAGTCAACTAAAAAGTCTGCACCATATTTCAACAAGAAAACACCTGATATTAGCAGCAAGATACTCTTTAATAAAGAATCATTCGAAGCTTCCTCTAGAATTCCACTTACGTTAGTTGCAGCTTCTAGATGCTCTTTCCTAGAATTTGCGATTAACAACCAAACAAATAAAATTAGTAGAATCACAAATAAAAATCCAACATTAACTGGTATACCATTAAAAAGATACAATACGACCCCAAGTATAAAAGATGCGCAAAACATTATAGGATAATTTAAAGATAAGGTTTGTTTTGAGATCTTGACTCTGAATATAATTGCAGTAACTCCAAGTACTAAAGCAATATTTGCAATATTTGATCCGATTGCATTACCCAATGCTATATTACTACTACCCTCAAATACTGCCCTAAGGCTTACAAATAGTTCTGGAGCAGAAGTAGCAAAAGATACAACTGTCATCCCTACAACTAAAGTAGATATTTTCATTGTTAGAGCTAAAGATACCGATCCCCTAACTAGAAGTTCACCACCAAAAAACAACAAAACAAAACCTAATAACAGTAAAATTATAGGACTCATTATTGCTTTATATTAAAATCATCTTTGATAGAGCTTGCGCTGTCACGAATCTCTTTTTTAATCTCACTAGAGGCATCTTTTACCTCCCGCATTGCCTTACCAAGTCCTTTTGCAAGTTCTGGTATCTTATTTGAACCAAAGAATATTATAACAAAAAGTAATATCACCAAGATTTCAGGCCCCCCTATAAATAATAACATAGAGCAAAAATAAAAAAACCCTGTCAATGAAAGGGTTTTTTAATTAAATTTATAAACTAATAAAATTAGTTTTTCTTTTTTATTGTATCTAGCATAATAGGAGATGCTATAAATAATGAAGAATAAGTACCAACTAGAACCCCAACCATTAATGCAAACATAAATCCTCTAATTACTTCTCCTCCAAATATAAAGATTATCAAAAGCACAAAGAAAGTTGTTAAAGATGTATTGATAGTTCTACTGAGTGTTGAATTCAGAGCACCATTAATAACTTCATGTACCTCTTTCTTTTTATTATTATTAATATACTCCCTCACACGGTCAAAAACAACCACAGTATCATTTAATGAATATCCGATAATTGTAAGGATAGCAGCAATAAATGCCTGATCAATCTCCAAAGAGAATGGTAGGATGCCATAAAATATAGAGAAGATAGATAGTACTATGAGTACATCATGAAAAGCTGCAGCAACTGCACCTAAACTAAATTGCCATTTTCTAAATCTTACTAGAATATATAGAAAAATTACTATTAACGAGAAGATAATTGACCATAGAGCTGCATCTTTAATATCATCAGCAATAGTAGGACCTACTTTTTGTGAGCTCATAATCTCATACTCAAGACTAGTAGTTGCCAAGCCCTCTGATAATTTTGATTCTACTACTTCATCAGTAGTGATCTCATTACTCTCAATCATAAATGAAGTAGTAATCTTAACTTGATTATCATTACCAAAAGTCTTAACCTGTGGCGAGTACCTTAAACCATCTTCATCAACAAATACAGCCGACAAAGCTGATCTTAAAGATTCATTGTCTACAGTTTCAACAAATCTAACAACGTAAGTTCTTCCTCCTACAAAATCAACTCCATAATTTAAACCCTTAGTAAATAAGGATCCTAACCCCAATAAAATCACAACAAATGATAATATATAAAATCTTTTTCTTTTTTTAACAAAATCAATATTAATATTTTGGAATGCTCCTTCAGTCATTCTAGTTGCAAAGGAAATAGTTTTACCTTTAGCTAATCTTGATGAAATAATTAGACGAGTAATAAATATTGCTGCAAATAAAGAAGTTAAAATACCAATAACAAGTGTAGTCGCAAAACCTTTAATTGGTCCTGTTCCAAAAGTATAAAGAATAATCCCCGTTAATAATGTAGTAACATTAGCATCAATAATTGAACTATAAGCACTATTATAACCATCTGTAATTGCTAATTTCAATCCTTTACCGTTTTTCATTTCTTCACGAATACGCTCATAAATAAGTACATTTGCATCTATTGACATACCAATAGTTAAGATAATACCTGCAATGCCAGGTAATGTCAGTACAGCCCCTAAAGATGACAATACCCCGAAAATAAAGAAGATATTCACTAAAAGGGCAGTATTAGCAGTTAATCCTGCACCGCCATAATAGAATGCTATATAAATTAATACTAAGATAAGAGCTAGAATAAATGACGACATACCTGAACTTATTGCTTCTTCCCCTAATGAGGGACCTACAATTGCTTCTTCAATAATACGAGCAGGTGCTGGTAATTTTCCTGACTTTAAAATATTAGCCAAATCTTTTGCCTCATCTAAAGTAAAATCTCCTGTGATAGAAGATCTACCGCCAGCAATCTCAGCCTGTACGGTTGGATACGAATAAACATAACCATCCAGTACAATAGCCACAGACTTTCCAATATTATCAGCAGTTAATCTTTTCCACTGCTTTGCACCTTCAGCATTCATTGCCATTGATACCTCAGCAGTTGAAGAAAATTGTCCAAATGCCTCATTAGCATCAGTTACAACATCCCCTTCCATAGCTGCTTTACCACCCCTATTAGATTTTAAAGCTACTAGCTGGACAAATTTCCCGTCAGAATCATAAGGCTTAACAGTATAAGAAAAAACTACATCCACAGGAAATAATTTAATTATCGCTTGATCATTTAAGTATGTATTTACTTGAGCAGTATCTTTCACCGCACAAACACCTACAACAGGACCTGGATTTAACTGGCCTGTTTGCTGATTCACATTAGGATATAGAACCGCATAAAAAGGATTCTCGGCAGCAAACTCTTCAAATGACAACCCGGAACTAGCTGAATCAGTTGATAAAGAATCATCTGCCAATACATCAGCCAATAAAGTTGATTCTTCAGAATCTTGAATAGATTCCTCAGCAACTTCATTGCTTTCAGCATCTTTATTATCAGTCACTTCTTCAATTGGAGTTTCAATACTTCTTAGATAAGTATTAGCAGACTCAAATGCTTGAAATAACTCATTATATTCATAAGTCTCCCAGAATTCTAATTGGGCTGTAGATTGCAATAATTTTCTTGCTCTTTCAGGATCTTTAATGCCAGGAAGCTCAACTAATATTCTTCCAGCAGTCTCTAATCTCTGAATATTTGGCTGGGTTACCCCAAAACGGTCAATCCTACTTCTTAAAATATTAAATGAACGAGATATTGCATCTTCTACCTCAGCAGCTAAAACATCAATAACCTCATTATTGGAAGCATTAATCTTAACTTTTTCCTTCAATTGAGCAGCAAAAATAACTGCTAAACCGTTATTTGGAGAAAGCTTTTCATACTCGACACTAAATAAAGTTACAAAATCATCTTGACTGTTTTTTTGCGCATCTAAAGTATTAGCAATAGCAATAGTAAAGATAGAATCTTTGCTATTATTTGATAATGCCTTGAGTACATCAACCACCATTACCTCAAGAGTCACATTCATTCCTCCTTTAAGGTCAAGCCCAAGATTTAATTCTCTAGATTTACAATCTGCATAAGAGTATTCAGTTAGAAAGATATCATATACGGGTTCAGAATTTACTGAATCAAGATAAAATTTTTCTTTCATTTCTTGCTGCTCTACAGGATAATCACTAGCATACGCCACCGCATCATCTTCTACTCCACTTGCAACCCAAGTAAACGATAGTTGGTATAAACTAACAATTGCGAATAAGATGGTGAAGATTTTAATAAAATTTCTATTTTGCATAATCTTTGATTTTTTCTCTTTTTTTAAAAGGTCGGCAAATATAGAACTATAAAGCAAATAATACAACTACTGAAATAAGAAATGATAAATAAAAAAGTGACTATTGAAGTATGTAAGATTAAGTTCTTTAAGACTCCTACTTTATAAAAATAATCCCTTATTTTGCAGAAAATCATTCCAAATGAAATCACTATTCTCAATTTTACTTACGATATTTGCTTCTGCCCAGGTAGCATTTTCACAAATGATCTTAAACCGAGATACCTCTCTAATCTTTAAAGAGAGTGGATTGCAATTTTCATCTGCACTTTCTGGAGGAATAAATGCAGGTCAATTCTCAAATATTGATTTGAATTTAGATGGAATAATGGATCTTGTAGTTTTTGACAAATCAGGAAATAAATTAAGTCCATTTGTTAATGATAACGGAACTTTTGTTTATGCGCCAAGATACAGAAAAAACTTTCCTGCTCTTCATGACTGGGCGCTTTTAACCGATTATAATTGTGATGGGAGAAATGATATTTTTACTTATTCTTCAGGAGGCATGGCTGTCTACTTAAACACATCAAACAATGAGTTAGAATTCACTCAAATCACCTCATTAGTACTAAGTGACTATGGTGCTAATAACTTGAATATCTATATTAGTCCTGTTGATATACCTGCAATTACTGATGTTGACTATGATGGAGATTTAGACGTTCTAACATTCTCAATTCTAGGTGGTTTTATTGAGTATCACAAAAATCTATCTATGGAGCTTTACGGAACTTGTGACTCCTTAACTTTTGAATTATCAGAGAGCTGTTGGGGACTCTTTTATGAAGGTTTAAATTCTTATATATTAAACTGTCCAAATTGCCAATGCCCACAACTTACACCTAACAATCTCTCAAATACAAAACAGAAACATGCGGGATCTACCCTACTTGCCATTGACATTGATAATGATAATGACAAAGATTTAATACTTGGGGATGTCAGCTATAACAACCTAAATCTTTTAATAAATGGAGGTGACAATCAAAATGCGATTATGGTAGCTGTAGATTCTATATTCCCTCAAAATCATAACAATACTATTGCAGCCGATATACATGTATATCCAGCATCATATTATTTAGATGTGACTAATGACGGAATCAAAGATCTTGTTGTCTCTACTAATAGTAAAAGCAACTCAGAAAACTTTGAAAGCTGTTGGCTTTACAAAAATACTGGACAAAATACTCTGCCAATTTTTGATCTAGTACAAAAAGACTTTCTGCAAGTAGACATGATAGAACTTGGAACTTCAGCTTTTCCAACTTTCTATGATTACAATAATGATGGCTTAAAAGATTTAGTTATTGGGAATTATGGTTATTACAATCCAAATAACGACCCTATTTCATCATTGGCGCTTTTTGAAAATGTTGGAAATGATTCCATCCCAGAATATAACCTGATCAATAGAGACTGGCTTGGTTTATCTACAACAAATCTAAATACTCAATTAAATATCCCAGCACTTAATCTAAGCCCAACCTTTGGAGATATAGATGGAGATAATAACAAAGATCTGATTATTGGTGATGCTAATGGGAAATTACATTTATTCACCAATATCGGCAATGGAAACTTTCAGCTCGCTGCTCCTAACTACCAAAATATAGATATCGGACAATTTGCACAACCACAACTAATAGATGTCAATCGAGATGGACTAACTGATCTAATTATTGGAGAGCAAGACGGAACAATCAACTTTCTTCCTAATTCTGGCTCAATAAACAGTCCAATCTTTGATACTATAATTACAAACTGGGGAGGAATTGACATTGATCAATCATTAATTAGCACTGGCTTTAGCAATCCTACACTTTATGATAGTAGTGGAATATATCAACTTTTTGTTGGAAGTTTTAGTGGATCTATATATCAATTCACAAATATTGACAATAACCTTGGTGGACAATTTACATTAGTAACTAGCACAGCAAACACGATATGGGATGGTGGCAAATCGGCTATTGCAATAGCGGATATTAATGATGATAATCAGGCAGATATAATCATTGGCAATCTATCTGGAGGAATCTCATACTTTACTAGCGACTCTGTAGTTAATGACACAAACACAATAAGTATTAGTCTTCATCCTATTCAGGATGCTAAAATTAGCATCTTTCCTAACCCTACAAAAAGGAACTTGACAATTATATCCAACTCTAAAGGAGTGGTGCAAATACGCAATCTATTAGGGAGGACTATTTACACAACAATCAAGGATGAAAATAAATTAGATATTAATCTCAGTAATATTCCAAAAGGAATTTACATAATCCAGCTAAATAAGAGTATAAACAAACTTATTATTGAGTAGCAACATCAGAATTAAAAAACCCAACAACTATTATTATATTTGCCCTATGAATAAATGGAAAGAGATAATTGAAAGTACTTGGGAGAATCGAGAACAATTACAAGAAAGAGAAACTATTGATTGTATTAATACAATTATTGAGGAATTGGATAAGGGAAGATTACGTATAGCTGAACCTACCAGAAATGGATGGCAAATAAATGACTGGTTGAAGAAAGCAATTATCCTCTATTTTCCTATTTGTAAGATGAAAACAATAGAAGTTGGGGCATTAGAATTTCATGACAAGATGAAACTAAAAGGTGACTATGAAAAGCTTGGTGTACGTGTCGTACCTCATGCAATAGCTCGTTATGGGTCCTATCTAGCTCCTGGAGTTATAATGATGCCCTCTTATGTAAATATAGGGGCTCATGTAGATAGCGGTACAATGATAGATACTTGGGCAACTGTTGGTTCATGTGCTCAAATAGGAAAAAACGTACACCTCTCAGGTGGAGTTGGAATTGGTGGTGTCCTAGAGCCTATTCAAGCCTCTCCTGTTATTATTGAAGATAATGCGTTTATTGGATCTCGATCGATAGTAGTAGAAGGGGTAAAAGTAGAAAAAGAGGCTGTACTTGGAGCAAATGTGGTACTTACAGCTTCTACAAGAATCATTGACGTTAGTGGTACAGACCCTATCGAATATAAAGCAATGATACCTTCACATTCAGTAGTTATTCCAGGAACTTATAATAAAAAATTCTCATCAGGAAACTATGGAGTTCCCTGTGCTCTTATTATTGGCAAAAGAAAAGAAAGTACAGATAAGAAAACCTCATTAAATGATGCACTGAGGGATTATAATGTAGCTATATAATGAGAATAGGATTTGATGCCAAAAGAGCGTTCTCGAATAAAACTGGTCTAGGCAACTATTCTCGTGATACTATCCGAGTCTTATCATATTATTTTTCTAATAATAAATACTTTCTTTATACCCCTGAAGATAAGCAAAACCCTAGAATGAATTTTATTACAGATAGAGACAATACCTTTATCTGCACACCAGAATCATTACTTAATAGAGTGCTAAAACCATATTGGAGAAGCAAAAGTGTTGTTAAAGATTTATCTACTAACAAGATAGATATATATCATGGCTTAAGCAATGAGTTGCCTCTTGGCATAGAAACGACCTCAATCAAAACCATAGTAACTATTCATGATCTTATTTTTATTCGTTTCCCTCATCTTTTTACAGCTATTGACAGAAAGATATATCACAGAAAATTCAAATCAGCTTGTGTGAGGGCCAATAAAATTATTGCAGTAAGCGAACAAACCAAGAAAGATATAATGGACTATTTCCTTGTGCCAGGAGAAAAAATAAATGTAGTATATCAGGGTTGTAATAAGATATTTCAAAGTGAGATCACCAAAGAGCAGAAGAAAGCTATAATTAATAAACACAGATTACCAGAAGATTATTTGTTGTATGTAGGTAATATAGAAGAACGCAAAAATTTACTTACAATCTTACACACACTTAAAGAACTTCCCAAGCAAAATCTAGTTGTTATTGGCGACGGGAAATCTTACAAAATCAAGTGCCTAAAATTTATTGATAAAAATAGACTATCTGATAGGATAATCTTTTTAAGTGGGCTCTCGCTCAAAGAAATGGCTGTGATTTATCAGTCAGCAGAAATTATGATCTACCCTTCAATCTTTGAAGGGTTTGGCATCCCTATCCTAGAAGCATTGTTTTCTAAAACCCCTGTTATTACATCAAAAGGAGGGTGTTTCTTAGAGACTGGAGGACCTCATTCAAGATATATTAATTCCTTACTAGTCTCGGAGATGAAAGAAGCAATTATTGAGATACAAAACTCGTCTAGCATAAAAAACAGAATGAGAGAGAAAGGGTTTGAATATGCACAGAATTTCACAGATGATAAAATCGCAAAGAGTTTAATGCGTGTTTACACTAGTCTATAAATGGAGAAACTGACTGCTATTATCCCTACAGGAAACGAAGAGCACAATATTATTGCTGCCATCAAGTCAGTTGATTTTGCTGATGAGATAATGATTGTCGATTCCTTCAGTAAGGATAACACAGTAAAACTAGCCACTCCACTTGCTCATACTATCTTACATAGAGAATATGAAAACTCTGCTTCACAAAAAAACTGGGCAATCCCCCAGGCACAACATAAATGGGTTCTTCTTCTAGATGCTGATGAAAGAGTAACCCCTGAGTTAAGAAAGGAGGTTACGGATACCATTAACTCAAAATCTGGAATAAGTGGCTTTTGGATTAGAAGACAAAACTACTTTATGGGTAGAAAGGTAAGATTCAGTGGGTGGAGAGGAGATAAAGTTATCCGTCTATTTAAACGAGATGAATGTAGATATGAAGACAAGCATGTTCATGCTGAGATCATAAGTAATGGGAAAATAGGAATATTAAAAAATAAAATAATCCACAACACATTCATTACTAAAGAAATTTATCTGAAAAAATTAGAAAGATATGCCAAATGGCAAGCAGAAGACTATGACAATAAAGTAAAAGAGATTAATATCTATCACACTAAGATTAAACCTTTATTTAGGTTCTTTAGACATTATATTCTTCACCTTGGAATACTAGACGGATATGTAGGTTTTGTCATATCATCATATCAAGCAAGAGCCGTAAAGATGCGTTATCATTATCTTCAAAAATACCGAGATGCAAATAGAAATTAATAACGCATTAAATATCGTAAAAAAAGGAGGGATAATACTTTATCCTACCGATACTATATGGGGTATTGGTTGTGATGCTACAAATTCTGATGCAGTCTCAAGAATATTTAAAATAAAGAAAAGAGTAGATAGTAAAGCACTTATTTCATTAGTAGCAGACAAACAACAATTAAAAAATATAACAGGAAAAATTCCTGATCTAGATATAACATCAAGTCCGACTACAATTATTTACCCTAAAACGAAAGGGCTAAGTAGAAAGCTATTAGCAAGTAATGGCTCGGCTGCCATACGAATTACAAAAGATTATTTTTGCCAAAAACTAATAAAAAATCTTGGGAAAGCCATTATCTCAACCTCTGCTAATATTAGTGGAGTAGCTAATCCAAAAAAATTCTCAGAAATTTCTGAAGAAATAAAAACCAATGTTGATTATATCGTAAATTTGCGTCAAGATGAGTTAATGAAATCTCCTTCTGTTATCTTAAAAATTAACGAAGACGGAAGCATTATAAAAATAAGATAGTGAATTATTCTTCAGCTTTAAAAGAACCAATATTTAAAACAATTCAGATCGTTAGCGATGAATTAAATTATCCTACATATGTTGTGGGTGGGTGGGTTCGTGATCTGCTTCTAAAACGTAATCAGAAAAAAACTGATATTGATTTTGTCTGCATAGGAAGCGGAATCAAATTAGCTCAGAAAACAGTCTTAAAACTTGGAGATGAGGCTACATTTAAAGTATTCAAGAAATTTGGGACTGCAATGATTAATTATAAGGGTTCAAAGTATGAATTTGTAGGAGCTAGAAAAGAGTCATATCGATCAGGAAGCAGGAAGCCCATAGTGGAAGACGGCACTTTAGAAGACGACCAAAACAGGAGAGATTTTACTATTAACGCTATGTCAATCCAGCTGAACAAGAAGAATTATGGATTACTAATTGATCCTTTTAATGGTCAAAAAGATTTAGACAAAAAACTCATTAGAACTCCTCTAAACCCTAACAGAACTTATAGTGATGACCCTCTAAGGATGATGAGGGCAGTACGATTTGCAACACAATTAAATTTCGAAATTGAAAAGAGATCATACCAGGCAATTATCAAAAATGCAGAGCGTCTATCTATAATCTCACAAGAAAGGATTACAGTAGAGCTAAATCAAATTATTCTAACCCCTAATCCTTCTAGTGGGTTTAAAATGTTGTTTAATACTAAGCTACTACACCAATTCTTTCCTGAATTTGTCAAACTCCAAGGAGTTGATGCTGTTGGAAATCATAAACATAAAGATAACTTCTATCATTCGATTGAAGTTTTAGATAATATTAGTAAAGATACAGATAATCTTTGGTTAAAATGGGCTGCTGTCTTACACGATATTGCAAAACCACAGACTAAAAGATATGAGGAAGGACATGGATGGACCTTCCATACACATGAATTTATTGGCGGGAAAATGGTTCCTGGAATCTTTAGAAGATTAAAACTCCCGCTAAATGAGAAAATGCGCTATGTTGAAAAACTTGTTAGGCTACATTTAAGACCAATTGTGCTTGCTAAAGATATTGTTACTGACTCTGCCATTAGAAGATTACTTTTTGATGCTGGAGATGACATAGAAGACCTTATGACCTTATGTGATGCAGATATCACATCTAAGAACCCCAACAAAGTTAAGAAATATCTCAATAATTTTAAACTTGTAAGACAGAAATTGAAAGATGTAGAGGCAAAAGACCATATAAGAAACTTCCAACCTCCTGTTGATGGTTTAGAAATCATGAAAATATTTAATATAAAGCAAGGGCATGAAATTGGGATTCTCAAGAGTGCTATTAAGAATGCCATACTTGATGGAGAAATAAGCAACAATAAGAAGGAAGCTCTTGAATTTGTTATTAAAATAGCTAAAAAGTTAAATTTACATCCTGTGATATGAGATACATAATCCAAATACATTTAGAGCACAAAACTGATGTCATTAGAGATATAGAAATCCCAGCCGAAAAATCTTTGAAAGATTTACATGATATAATTATTGATTCACTAAGATTAGAGAAAAACGAAATGGCTTCATTTTATAAGACTAATGAAGAATTTGAACTTTTATACGAAATTCCACTTTTCAAAATAGACGATAAAGA
>PCBP01000040.1 GCA_002730985.1 Flavobacteriales bacterium
GAATTATTAATAAAAAACTAATATTGCAATAGATTAACAATAAACTAAAATGAAAAAACTACTACTTATATTATTATTTTTCTCTTTAAATACGTTTGCTTATGCATCTTTCCCTTCAAATGATACGTTAATTACAAAACAAGACTCCCTACAATCTGAAACAACAGTGCAGTATCATCAAAGAATGGAAAGCATGGGTTTTGATATTAACTTATGTCAATGTAAAGACTGTCAGAAATTTAAGGGAGGTAAAACATCTAGTCAAACATCAAGAACTGCTACAAGGACACTGATAAATACAAGTTTATTTCTGGTAATTGGTATTCTTATTTTTACGCTATACCTTGGATTCCAAATATTGTCTTGGATTGGATTTTTTGAAATATCGTGATGTAACCCTAGCCGAAATTAAGAAATTAATTTTCTACAAGTGTTTTAAAATACTGATCTTAATAATCTAGATTATTAATTAAACTGTCATCTACTAGATTTGGCATAGTCACCTTTAAAGAAGGGTTCGCATCCATAGCTCGTTTTATTGCAAAATTTGCTTCTTTATTCCTTGCCCAGCTTCTTCTAGATATTCCATTATTAACATCCCAAAAAAGCATAGATTTTAATCTTCTATCTGCATCTTTAGTTCCATCTAGAAGCATTCCAAACCCTCCATTAATTACCTCACCCCATCCAACACCACCACCATTATGGATAGAAACCCATGTAGCACCTCTAAAACTATCACCTATGACATTCTGGATAGCCATATCAGCAGTAAATTGTGAGCCATCATAGATGTTAGAGGTTTCTCTATAAGGAGAATCAGTGCCTGACACATCATGATGATCTCGACCTAAAACTACTGGTGCTGTAAGCTTCCCTTCAGCAATAGCATTATTAAAGGCTTCAGCAATTCTTATCCTGCCTTCAGCGTCAGCATACAAGATACGAGCTTGTGAACCAACTACCATCTTATTCTTCTGCGCAGCCTTAATCCAATTGATATTATCAATCATCTGTGATTTAATCTCATCAGGACAAGTTTGTAATAATTTTTCTAAAACATTACATGCAATTCTATCAGTTTCTTCTAGATCTTTAGGGTCGTTTGAGGTGCATACCCATCTAAATGGACCAAAACCATAATCAAAGCACATTGGACCCATAATATCTTGTACATAAGAAGGGTACCTAAACGCTCCATTAGGCTCTAAGATATCAGCTCCTGCACGACTTGACTCAAGTAAAAAGGCATTACCATAGTCAAAAAAGTACATTCCTCTTTTAGTAAGTGTATTAATTGCATTTGTATGACGGATTAATGTTTTTTGAACCTCTATTTTAAATTGCTTAGGATCTTTAACCATCATTTTATTAGCCTCTTCATAAGATACTCCTGCAGGGTAATAACCGCCTGCCCATGGGTTATGTAATGAAGTCTGATCAGAACCAATATCAACATTAATATTACGTTCAACAACTCTTTCCCAGAGGTCAACAATATTTCCGTTATAAGCTAAAGATACTGCTTCATTATCTTCTCTTGCTGTAATTGCTCTATCAAGTAATTTGTCTAAATCTAAAAAGACTTCATCCACCCATCCTTGATCATGTCTTTTATAAGTTGCCTTAGGATTTATTTCTGCAACTATGCAAACACCCTTAGCAATTACTCCGGCTTTAGGTTGTGCGCCACTCATCCCACCAAGCCCAGAAGTAATAAATATCTTCCCAGATAAATCTTGAGTGCCTGGATCAATCATTCTTGCAGCATTAAGTACAGTAATAGTTGTCCCATGTACAATCCCTTGTGGACCAATATACATGAAAGAACCAGCAGTCATTTGACCATATTGCGTCACTCCTAAGGCATTAAACCTCTCCCAATCATCAGGTTTTGAATAATTAGGAATCATCATACCATTAGTAACAACAACTCTAGGAGCCTCACTATGTGATGGAAATAGTCCCATTGGATGACCAGAATAGATAACTAATGTTTGTTCATCTGTCATTTCTGCCAGATATCTCATACATAGTAGATACTGTGCCCAATTTTGGAACACAGCCCCATTTCCACCATATGTTATCAACTCTTGAGGATGTTGAGCAATGGCATTATCTAAGTTATTAGAGAGCATTAATTGAATAGCAGCAGCTTGCTTACTTTTATATGGAAAATCCTCTATATGTCTTGCCCTTATCTGATAATCTGGGATAAAACGATACATATAGATTCTGCCATATTTTTTTAATTCCTGAGCAAATTCAGGAGCTAATGTAGGGTGCATGTGCTCTGGAAAATATCTCAATGCATTACGGACAGCTAGTCTTTTCTCCTCTTTATTAAGAACATCTTTCCGTCTAGGAGCATGATTGAGTTCTAGATTTATATTCTTTTTAGAAGGCATCTCTGAGGGAATACCTTTTAAGATAGCTTTTTTAAAGTTTGTCATTCTGATTTATTTTTTTTCTATAGGGACAGTGTTTACAATTGTTGTTGCAACAATATCCTCTTTTCAAATGATACTTTTCAGTAAAGATAATATAACCTTCCTTGGCATAATAATAATCCTCCTTAGCTAGTTGGTCAATTTTTGAAAATTCTTTCATAGGATGTGCTAAATTACGATATTTGCACAAATGAAAATAAAAACACAAGAAATATCCTTACCTCTCCTAAAAGATAAAAAAATTCGAATTTTCATTAAAAGACTTGACCAAACTCATAAACATGTCTCGGGAAATAAGTGGTTCAAATTAAAGTATAATCTAATTGAAGCAAAAAAGCAAGGGGCTAAATCAATATTAACCTTTGGTGGCGCTTATTCCAATCACATTGCAGCAACTGCTTATTTAGCAAAGGAGAAAGGCTTTAGTAGTATTGGCATCATAAGAGGAGAGGAGCATATCCCCTTGAATCCTACACTTAAGTTTGCAATCAAGCAGAATATGAAGATCAACTATATAGATAGACATGATTACCGATTAAAACATACGTCTAAATTTTTACAAAAATTAAGATTAAGATTTGGAAAGTTTTATTTAATTCCAGAAGGAGGAACAAATAAATTAGCTCTAAAAGGAACATCAGAAATTATTGATGCTCAGGATTTACAGGATTATATTTGCTGTTCAGTTGGAACAGGAGGCACAATTGCTGGAATTAGCAACTCTATACATAGAAATCAAAAGGTAATTGGCTTTCCTGCTATTAAAGGGTCAGATTTATTACGAAGAGATATAGGGGAATGGACAGATAGAAAGAATTGGGATATTATAACTAATTATAATTGTGGTGGTTATGCAAAATTATCTAAAAAATTAGTTAAATTAATAAATGATTGCCATAAAACACTTAACATACCATTAGACGGGATCTATACTGGAAAAATGATGCTTGGTGTAATTGATCTAATCAGGAACGATTACTTTCCCAAGGGCAGTAGTATTTTATTGATTCATACAGGAGGGATACAAGGAAACATTGGTCTTAATCAAAGATTTGGACTTCAACTACCAATAAATTAGAATCTATGGAAGAAATTTTAAATAAGTTTCCCTTCAAAGGAGCGATAGAATCAGTTGTCGAAAATACAATCGGATTAATTAACAATACTTACGTGGTAACTAGTGAATATGAAAAATATATCTTACAAAGAATAAATAAGGACATTTTTAAAAACCCAGAAGAACTAATGGAGAACATCAATCTTACTACAAATTATTTAAATGATCTAGGAAAAAAAACACTGAGCCTTATTAAAGACAAAGAAGGAGCTCTATATACCACCTGTCAAGGGGAACACTGGAGGGCGTTTAAATATATCGAAAGTAAGAGTTTTAAGAAAGTAGAGAATATTAAGATAGTTGCTGAGAGCGCAAAGGAACTTGCAAATTTTCACAAACATCTTATTAGTTTTCCAATTCACACTTTAAATAATACCATCCCAGATTTCCATAACACTCTAGTAATTTTTAAGAAGTTTCAAGATATATGCCTAAATTGTCCAGAGTCTCTTACAAATCAATCTATTCAAGAGATTAATTATATTCTGAGCAAAGAAGAAGACTGTGAAATTATATATAAACTTCTAGTGAAAAACAAACTCCCACTACGAGTATGTCATAATGACCCTAAAGTTAGCAACTTCTTGTTTGACCATAGCCTAAATGCTATTTGCCTTATCGATTTAGACACTCTGATGCCAGGCACATTATTAACTGATATATCAGATGCAATAAGAACAATATGCGTGTCTGAAACTGAAGATGAATCAGATCTCAAGAAACTGCACTTTAAGTGCGATTATTTTGAAGAATTTATAAAAACATATCTAGATGAAAACAAGATAAATCTTAATTACTACGAGCTAAACAATATTGTGAAGTCAATAGAGCTAATCTTCTTAGAGCAAGGAATTCGCTTCTTAACCGATTACTTGAATGGAAATAAATACTTTAAAGTGAGCTATAGAGACCAAAATTTAGTTCGCGCTAAGAATCAGATTTATTTATCAAAAGAAGTAGTGAAAAACAATAATTACCTTGAAGAAATTGTAAAACAGTACGCTAGATAATATCTCTCATTATCTCTAATAAACCTTCCTTTTTCCAAGTTCCTCCTGAGAAGTCTGGTATACTTATAGACTGGCTATTTGCAGCTACTGAAAGCTCAGAGACAGGAGTTATGGCACTCCACATCACACTATCATAAACATTTATATCTAGAGGCAAACCTAAATTGAGACATCGAATTAAACGATAAATCATAACGAAATCCATCCCTCCATGCCCTTGTTTAAAATCTTGACTAATAAGATTTAGCTTGCTAATTATTGAGTGTTTATATTTACTCCTATACTCATCATATAAATCATCATTTAACCAATTGTGCCCCCAATAATCTGGATTCTCACTATCAATGTATAATCGGCTAGGATAACCATCATGCACTGCTTTTGTGCCTACTACTTTATTTATTCTTGAATACGGTCTGCCAGTATGCACATCAAATTGCAATAAGATTGTCTTTCCTTTCTCTGTTTTTATTAGAGTATTATTCATGTCGCCACACCTATAATCTTGTATGGGATGATTCTGTTGCTTTGCAGCCAAACTCAAATTCAACTCCCTACTACTCATCGAGGTTAGATGCGAGAAGGTATCGCCTCTACCAATATTTAAATAAAAAGCAATAGGACCTAGACCATGTGTAGTATAGAAATTTCCATTTCTATTAACATGCTCATGTAAACGCCACTGGTCCTGATAATAAGTATCATCTAGCAGCAAGGCTCTTAAATCATGCAAATAAGCTCCTTCGGAATGTGTAATATCACCAAAGACTCCCTCCTGTATCATATTTAGTATCCAAAGCTCTTCTTCATTGTAGTTGCAATTCTCCATCATCATACAATGTTTCTTTGTTCTTTCAGAGGTTTGAATAATTTTCCAACAATCTTCAATAGTTGAAGCTATTGGCACCTCAGAAGCAACATGCTTCTTGTTTTCCATACAGTAAACAGCCATAGGTGCATGTAGTTTCCATGGGGTAGATATAATTACCAGATCAATATCCTCCCTTTCTGCCAGTTTCTTCCATTCAGTCTGTGATTTATAATAAGCTGAAGCCTTCCTAGCTTGCCAAACAGCTAATTTGTTAGCTGCTTTAATAACTTTCTTCTCTGATATATCTGATAAAGCAATAATCTCAGCATGATTACTTTCTACTAAATACTGCAACATCTCTAGCAAGGTGTTTCCTCTATTGCCTAGGCCAATAATTCCAACTCGAACCTTCTTAATAGGGTCAGTTGAGAACCCAAACATACTCCCATTAACATCCTTATTAGAGTTATCTAATAATTCTTGGATAGTAGCACTCTCCACCCCCAAACTAGAGAGAGGCATACCAAGAAATGCACTTGCTCCTAATACAGATTTCAGGAAATGTTTTCTTTTCATATTCACTTATTAAAAATGGATGTTCAAATATATATATATATAAAGTAAAATTTAGGTTTTACTTTTCTAATTTAGAGCAATGAAAAATCTCTTTTTTTTACTTCTCTCATCTTGCCTTATAACTGCACAAGCACAAACTAAAACTGAAAAGTATATTTCAAAATATAGTAGTATTGCTATTGAAGAAATGAAAAGATATAACATCCCTGCATCTATAACTCTAGCTCAAGGTATTCTAGAAAGTGGGGCAGGGGAGAGCCGATTAGCTATTGAAGGAAATAATCATTTTGGAATTAAATGTCATAATAATTGGAATGGAGAAACAATAATTGAAAATGATGATGAGGAAGGAGAATGCTTTAGAAAATATACAAAAGCTACTGAATCATATAGAGATCATTCCCTTTTTTTAACAGAAAGAGGGCGTTATGAATTCCTCTTTAGATACAAAAATACGGATTACAAAAAGTGGGCAAAAGGATTAAAGAAAGCGGGATATGCTACCAACCCAGAATATTCAACTCTACTAATAAATCTAATTGAAAAGAATGACCTAAGCAGGTTTGACGATGGTAATCTTCAGCAAAAGAGTTTCTATTTTGCACATTCTTATGGATTTCCTTACGCAACAGGATTAGGGGCCTATTACTTCCACAAGAGAATAATCTACTCTACAGAAGTAAACACATCATTTGTGTTTAGTGAAGCTAATATAGGTTGTCATTATGAGGTGCTAAATAAGTTCTACACAGGATTAAACTCTGGAGTCATCTATCTACCTACTAAAGAAAAAGATCTTATCCCTCAAGCAAGTGGAGAATTAATATATAAAAATAACTTTATCTTAATTAGGGGCGGGGTTCAGTTCCCTTTAGATGAAATAGGAGGGTGCCAGCTAATTCCTTTCCTCAAATTGACTTATTTGATAGATTAGTTTGCTAGTTCGTAATTATAAATAGCCCCATTTTTAATATTCACAACATTGACTTTCCCGTCATTATCAATATCTAAAATATTAAAATAACCATCAGAATCTATTGGAAATCCTTCAATAATTTCATTATCTTTAATCAGGAAGAGACTAGTATTTGTTGTAATCGCGATATATCCAGCAGATACAGATAATGTCTGTATTGGAGCATCAAAATCTATCATAGTCTGTCTAGCTTTGTCATTATCTATATATGATAATGAACTTGCATTTGCAAGATAATAGCCATCCTCATAAGATAATATTTGAGAGCTACCCTGCAGATCCTTTAGATCAGAAACTTCTGTGGTTCCATCTACATAAGCTTCCCAGAGTTTATTCTCATAAGTAAGAGCATAGAGATTGCCATTCTCAGAAACATTCACTGAAGTAATAAAAGAATGATCATCTTTAAACACTGTTCTTTCTGTCCCATTCCTGGCCAATAATCTTGTAGTCCTACTATTGTTTGTTGCCTCAAGAATATAATCCTTGCCAGCAACAACAAAATGCACAGGATTCTTTTTTATACGATTAGGTGTTTTTATATACTTCCAACCGGCCACATCTTTCCCTCTCTTATCAATATTATACAGCTTATTATCTTCTCCTACAATAATTATTCTATAGTTTTTATTCTTATCATAATCAATCAGGGCATGACTCATTAATGTTGTAGTCGGAAGAACTCTAGGGAAGCCATCAACAAATTCACCATTCCTGTCAATGAGATATAATTTATCCCGTGTGTTATAGAGAGCCTGGAATTTGTTGTTCTTATAAGTGTCTATAAAATGAATATTCTCTAAAATCTGACCGTCTATCTTGTTACTCCATAGTTTCTCTCCATGAGTATCCAAGGCAATAAGATTATAATAATTATCTTGTACTAAAATCATACTCTCATCTGTAAAATGATTATAGACAAACTGAGGATGCATAGAGCAACTTGTATCTAAAGTATAATACCATTCTTCTTTTATTGACTCTTTATATTCATCATCATAAAACAAACATAAATTATGTAGCATTTCACCTCTAGCAGTATTAATCTGGAGAGTAAAAGCAGTAAACTTAGCAATAGAATCAGTATTGTGTGAGAGTACTTCTGTATCAATAAGACTATTTGTTAATGTTTCGGAAGTTTTCCCAGGATTGATATAAAAGAATATATTTACATCTTCAGAAATATAAGAATTAAGCTTCCTAAACGACTTGTTGTTAGAAAGAATATTATTAGAGGCATAATTATCAATAATATATTCGAGAGAAACTATAGAGCTTCCAAAAATAAAAAAATCGTTAATTATCGTAAAGAATGGATTATCTGTCTTAAATAATGACCCAAATAGATTAGACACAAGATTATCATCTAAAATTCTATTAATCCTGTAACCTCTATAATCAGAAGAAGAGGTAATTAGCCCTTGCAGCAAAGAACTTGCTCTAATGGACTCTTTAGTTTTAAGATAAGTGTAGGTGTAGTCTAAGCTTAAACTTGAAGATGTGTTAAAAATACCTGCCTCACTATCAATCTCATTCATAAATTCATTATAACCCACATTTGAGCTGTCTTCTATCATTTTCCTATTCTTCTCCCAATTCCGAAACTCATGTTGATCTTGTAAGATCTTGTTCTTTTTTTCATAGATCTTCTGATAATTATTAAATGAAATTGCAAATAGCTGGGCTGTATTATCAGGAATAATATCTAAAACAGTTATATCCTGATTCTTTTGACTATAAAAGATGTCTGTAAAGTTATTGACTGAACTATTAATAGTCCCTAGACCACTAGAAAGAATAGCGTCATCCTTAAGCTTCATATCTGTAGCAGCCCATTCTGAAAAATTATTTAAATCTGCCTGAGTATTTGAAACAACATCCCTTAGAGCAAATAAGTTGTTGTAATTAATCAGCAGATTAATATCAGCTGACTTTCTTATTGTACTGTAACAATCTGAAAATAGGGGACTCGCAAACAAATCATCTGTATCTTCATTAGAGGTTCTAATAGCATCGGTAAGTAACATCTTATCATCTGAGTAAAATAAGATATCATCCTTCAAGCTAAAGTATCTATCCAAAGATTCACTAAAGTAAATAATCTTATTATCATATTCCGAAGTTGTAATATCATCAGCAAATAGGGCTATTATCTCTCTATCTTCTGTAACATCTTCTCTTGTTAGAACAGTACTAAAAAGGACAGCACTTTTTTTAGCACTAACTTGGTGAAATGATATAAAGAGACTATTTCCAGCAAAAATAGTTTGATTCGCAATAAAAAACTCACTAATCTGCTTAACCTGCTTTGCAATACCCTTAACTTTTTTTATGTTCTGGAGCCTCTTACAAATATTAGATATACTAATAGATCTGCTAAGATTTCTCACATCATTTAATTGTAATATTACTGATGCATTAATTGGCACAACAGTAAGAGGAGTCACTACCCTTACCTGTGTCTTCTGATAAGCATTATAAGATATTAATAGGATAACTCCTACTAATACCACAGGAACGGAGATTTTGAAGATTTTTCTAAACATAAGTAATCAGTAATTTAACTGCAAAATTAAAAATTTATACCTCCAAACTTAACTGAGATGAGAGTAGTTGAAAACTTTTTCTGTGATGTTTTGAAATACCTATCCTTTTAATGGCATCTCTATGTTCTTTTGTGGGGTACCCTTTATTCTTTCTCCAATTATACTCTGAATGCCAAACATCTAATTCTCTCATAATCTCATCACGATAAGTTTTAGCCAAAATAGACGCAGCAGATATTGATATGTATTTGCTATCACCCTTAATTATACACTTATGGCTAATACCTTTATAGATCTTGAATCTATTTCCATCAATAAGTAGTAATTTGGGAGTAATATGTAATTTCTTAATTGCTCTATGCATAGCTATGAATGAAGCATTCAAAATATTAACCTTATCAATTTCTCCTGGAGAAGCAAGTCCTACGGACCAACTAATTGCTTGATCTTCGATCACCTGTCTTAGATAATCTCTATTTTTCTCTGATAAGACCTTACTGTCATTTATTTTACTATTTTTAAAATCCTTTGGTAATATCACTGAAGCAGCCACAACTGGACCTGCTAAACAGCCTCTGCCGGCTTCATCACATCCAGCAACAACCATGTCTAAAGGATAGTGTTTTAACATCTACCTACGAATTAAACCTCTTTCTGGAGCCTTTATCTTTCGTGTTTTCTGAGTGTTTCTAATATCAACATCTTCTTCTAACCACCATTTCCCATTCCTGTATTTATACGCATTAAAAGTGCCCTCAGGAATGTAATACTCATGCAAACCTTCTAAATCCTTACGACTTGGCACTAAATGATCAAAAACAATTTGTTTTTCTTCCTTATGATATTTCACACTAATTGATGTTCTGGAATCATACTGAAAAATAACTCTTTTCTGACTTTGATTCATGGACTTCTTAAAAATAGGCAATCCAAATTTAATCTTATTCTTACCCGAGAAATACATCACATCTAGTATCTTCTTTCTACTATAACTATCATTTAAATCATACGAAAGAAGTATGTACTTTTTTATCCCTGATCTTTTAATGTAAGCAACATCATATATAAGACTTCCGTACCAGTTTTTAGCATCTAAATCAGCCTGTTCAGGGTTCCTAATATTCATTGAATTATCATTTAGAGTAATTAAATCATAGCGCTTTCTTTTCTTATTATGATAATGTACAATGCCATAATACTCATATGTATCATTATCTTTCCTAAGTAACCAATTAAAAATACGGAAACTATTGTCAGGAGCTTTAATTCTTGCGATTGTCACAAGAGAATCAAAAGGGAAAATAAAAGATCTTTCATACTGCAAGACCTCAGTAAGATTTGTAATAAAGGCCTCATTTGCTGCTCTTCTTTGTTTTTCAGATTCAGCATTCATTATTTCATGAGCCATTACTTTCAGGGTATCCTCATATTCGGCAATAAGTTTATTGTTTCCTTTCTGAGAATAACTACTAAAGCTTATAAACAGGAAGAATATTAAGTGTATTTTTTTCATAAGTCAAAGATACCGTTTTTGTTAAATGAAGACAGACTACTAATATCTTTTTGGAATACGTTAAATAATCGTTAGCTATTAAATTCCATCTCTATCTTACTAGATAAGCATAAAACCCGTCTTGTCCTATAATAAACATTATGTTAAATTAATATTTATGTTTTATGCCCTATTTTTTTAAAAATAGCTACTCACTAATCATCTATTGAATCTAAAAGATATATAATATACTGTTTATGCTGTCTTGAAGATAAATCTCCAGTATTCATATTAATATTATTTTCTAACCATTTTATATTATAGTATGCAGAACTTTGTGCAATATTATGGAACGGAGATTTCTCATTAATCATACTAATTAATTTTTTAATATACGTTACTTGCAGATTTTGCCTAACAGTTGATATGTTAGAATTCATATCATCTTTAAATATTGCATTCCTTAGGTCAATCATATAATTAGTTAATTTATATTCATTTCCATATAATTCTGAATTAGTTATTCTTAACAATACTTTTGGGTTAAGTAGATGACTTAGCAGTCTATTTTGATATGTTAATATCCTCTGATGGATTGTTGGATCTTTAGAAACACTAAAACCTCTTCTTTGCGATTGTAAGAATGGAAAAATATCTTCTTGTAAAACCACCTTGTTACTAAAACCATATTCAGAAATAACCTGCATTGCTTTTAATTGTTTTTCTAAATCTACACTCTCAAAAGGCTTAACCTCTGTGTTCTGATCTGTATGTGACAAATCAATATGCACCCCTCCTATTTGCCTAGAAACGATCTCTAAGGCATTAAAATAAGAATATACTAACGTCCTATAACTATTGTATAATTCTTGATAAGTATCATTGTTTTTAGTGTATTTTTCTTTTAATTGTCCCAAGATTTTAATAATCATTTCAATTCTTTGCAATGAATGATCAATAGGATTGCTAGAAAGGTCATAAATCATTGCGTTTGGATCAGTTCCTTTTCCTGGATATCTCATGTCAAGGGCATCATTAGCAAAAGCTAGTTCTTTTTCTGTAGATCTAGATAATATTTTATCAAGAGATTCTTTCTCAACTTCTTTACTAGCATACTGAGAATATCCAAATTCTATTGCCCAAATATCATATAACCCTGGTTTAACATCAAAAAACAACCCTTGATCCTCTGATCTTCTTGTAATATTTATAGCAGGATACTCCATAACAGAGTTACATACACCTTTCTTATCAACAATTTCTTTATTATTTAATTCATCAGTAGTTAATAATGTACTTCCTTTAAAGTTATGATTAAGTCCTAACGTGTGCCCAACTTCATGTAATACTAATCTATATAGCGATTGTTTAATGAGTTCTTTTTCCATTTCAGAACCAAGATCAAAAATTTTAATGTAGTCAATGCCAAATGAAGTCTCTATTTGTTGATGTTCTGCAGCTGTACAATAGTGATGTTCTAAATTATCCTCTGAATTATTGAACAAATTATCTTCAAAAATCCTTCTAGTAATATATGACCACTCTAACATTATATCAGCTCCTAGAATTTGACCGGTTCTTGGATTAACAAAAGAAGGTCCATATCCACCCCAAGGAGGACTTGGAGAAGATGTCCATCTTAAAACATTATATCTTATATCTCCCGCACCCCAATTAGCTGTATCTGATTGAATTTTTACTTGGATAGCATTCCTAAAACCTGCTTTTTCAAAAGCAATATTCCATGCCTCTACACCATCTTTAATTATATCCCTCAACTCATATGGAGTTGTATTTTCAATCCACCATACAATAGGCTCCTCTGGCTCAGAAAGATCCTTAGATAGATCTTTCTTTACTAGATTCCATCTGTTTATAAAGTCTCTATAATTAACTCTATCGATAGTAGTCATATCGTTTGTTTGTGTTGTAAAGTAACCTACTCTAGTATCATCATACCTTGGCTTATAGTTGTTTGTAGGCATGCGAATTAAACTATGCTGAACTAATACAGATATAAATCTTGAATCTGTGACCGAAGATCCACCTCTTTTTGACGGATATTTAC
>PCBP01000041.1 GCA_002730985.1 Flavobacteriales bacterium
GGTGTTAGATATTTTTAGTAAAACTGCTATACAGGTTTGTGAAGGTCAGCAATGGGATATGGATTTTGAGATGCAAAAAAATGTAAATCTTGTTGAGTATATGAAGATGATAGAATATAAAACGGCTGTTTTAATGGCCGCCTCTTTACAGATCGGAGCAATTACTGCAGGAGCTAGCAATAAGGATCAAGCTCATATTTATGAATTTGGCTTAAATATGGGAATCGCTTTTCAATTAAAAGATGATTTATTAGATGTATTTGGCAGCCCTGAGGCTTTTGGAAAGCAGGTTGGAGGAGATATTATGGCAAATAAAAAAACTTTTTTGTACTTGAAAGCTTTGCAGTTGGCAGATGATTCAACTAAGGAAAAATTGCAATTTTATTATATGAATAATGATAAATCTAAATCAAAAGTTAATGCAGTAAAAAGTATTTTTACAAAATTACATATTCAGAGTCATACTATTGATATAATGAAGGTTCATTATACAAAAGCTATAGAGCATTTGGATGCTATTCGTTCTGAAAATAAGGCTCCTTTGATTGAATTTGCAGATAAATTAATGGAAAGGATTTCTTAACAGTAAAGGTGCTCCCATTTGGTTTAATACAATCCAACAGATTTTTTTTTAACAAATTATCATATATTGCTTTAAATCATAAAAAATGGATAATTTTGCTTATTAATTTTAGCATTCAATAATGGATAAGTTTTCATTTTTAGGAGCCATGCATACAACAATGATTGATGAGATGTATGAGAAGTTTAATAAAGACCCTAAAAGTATAGATGAACAGTGGAGTTATTTTTTTCAAGGATATGATTTCTCTAAGAAAAACTATTCTGAAGATGACATCCCTCAGCATTTCCAAAAGGAGTTTAAGGTGATTAACTTAATAAACGCTTACCGAAAAAGTGGACATCTATTTACTAAGACCAACCCAGTTAGAGATAGAAGAAAGTATACGCCAACACTCCATTTTAAGAACTTTGGATTAGAGGAGGAAGATTTAGAAACAGAATTTCAGGCTGGCACTCAAGTAGGGATTGGCCCATCTAATTTGAGTTCAATTATTATCCATTTAGAACAAGTATATTGCCAATCTATTGGAATAGAGTATATGTATATACGTGATCCTGAAGAGATTGAATGGATTAAAAACAGATTACATAAGAATTCAAATACACCAAACTTTGGAGTAAGTCAAAAAAAACATATTTTACATAAATTAAATCAAGCAGTTGCTTTCGAAAAATTTTTACACAAAAAATTTGTAGGCCAAAAACGATTCTCTTTAGAAGGCGCTGAGTCATTAATACCTGCTTTAGATGCGTTAGTAGAGCGCAGTTCAGAATTAGGTGTAAATGAATTTGTAATGGGGATGGCTCATAGAGGCAGATTGAATGTCTTAGCAAATATCTTTAATAAGACCTATAAAGAAATCTTTTCTGAATTTGAAGGGAAGGTCTATGCTGATGATTTAATCTCTGGAGATGTTAAGTATCATTTAGGATTCACATCGTTTCAAAAATGTAATAATGGCAAGAATGTGAAATTAAATTTAACACCTAATCCTTCTCATTTAGAGGCGGTTAACCCTGTAGTAGAAGGCATTTCTAGAGCTAAATTAGATCTTCAATATGATGGAGATGTAGATAAAATACTACCTGTATTATTACATGGGGATGCTGCACTAGCAGGGCAAGGTGTTGTCTATGAAATAATCCAAATGGCTCAATTAGACGGATATAACACAGGAGGGACTATACATATTGCGGTAAATAATCAAGTTGGATTTACGACTAACTATTTAGACGCTAGATCAAGCACATATTGCACAGATATAGCTAAAGTAACCTTATCCCCAGTAATTCATGTAAATGGGGATGATGTAGAGGCTGTAGTTCATTCTTTGCAATTAGCAGTAGAATATAGGCAAAAATATCATAAGGATATTTTTATTGACTTATTGTGTTATAGAAAATATGGCCATAATGAAGGAGACGAACCAAGATTCACCCAGCCAAAATTATACGAAGCAATTTCAAAACATAAAAATCCTAGAGAGATTTACATGAAAAAATTGATGAATGAAGGAGTGTTAGAAGAAAGTGTCATAAAGGGTCTAGATAACGATTTTCAACTCTTATTGCAAGATAGATTTGACGAGGCTAAAGAGATAAAGAAAGCAAAAATTACTCGTTTTTTAAAGGAAGAATGGAGTGGTATAACAAGGAATTTTGATCCAAGTTTTTGTGGCTCTACAGAAACAAACATAGAAGTCAAAAGATTGAAAAAATTAGCAAAGTATTTGTATGAAATACCAGCAGAATATAAGTTATTTAAGAAGACCAGGAAATTATTAGCTGATCGAAAAAATATGTTTGAGAATTTAGAATCATTAAATTGGGCAATGGGCGAGTTATTAGCTTATGCAACATTATTAGATGAAGGACATGATATAAGATTGAGCGGACAAGACGTGGAAAGAGGAACATTTTCTCATAGGCATGCAGTCTTTAAAGTTGAGCAATCTGAAGAGGAGGTCTGTCCTTTAAATAATATTAACGATACGTCAAATTTTGAAGTGTATAATTCACCGCTTTCTGAGTATGGGGTTCTTGGTTTTGATTATGGATACTCTATTACTAGACCAAATGCACTTACAATTTGGGAAGCACAGTTTGGAGATTTCTCTAATGGTGCACAGATTATGATAGATCAATTTATTGCATGTGCTGAGGATAAATGGAAAGTTATGAGTGGCTTAGTAATGTTATTGCCTCATGGATACGAAGGCCAGGGGGCTGAACACTCATCTGCAAGAGTAGAAAGGTATTTGCAAATGTGCGCAAAGTATAATATGCAGATTGTCAATTGTACAACTCCTGCAAATTTTTACCATTTATTAAGAAGGCAATTAAAGAGAAAATATAGAAAACCATTAATTGTATTTACCCCAAAGAGTTTGCTTAGAAATCCTAAATGTGTATCTGATATAGCTAATTTTTCAGATGGAAAATTCCAGTGTATCATTGATGATGTAGATGCCTCAGGGGTAATCAATAAAATAGTTCTGTGTACTGGAAAAATATTTTATGATTTATTAGAAAAGAGAGAAAGAGATGGCATTAAAAATATCGCTATTATTAGAGTGGAACAATTATTCCCATTAGACAAGGAAGCAATAAAGAGTATTATTAATAAGTATAATGCTAAACAGATTTTCTGGGTCCAAGAAGAACCTGAAAATATGGGAGCTTGGAATTTTATTTTATCTGAATTGCGAGGATTTGGGATTGAAGTTGTCTCCAGGCCGCCCTCTGCAGCTACCGCTAGTGGTTCAAGTAAAAGATCAGTTAATCAGCAACAGGAAGTCATTAATAAAGTATTTAAAAAATAAGATATGTTATTAGAAATGAAAGTTCCCAGCCCAGGAGAGTCTATTTCAGAAGTAGAAATTGCACAATGGATTGTAGAAGATGGTGATTTTGTAGAAAAAGATCAGTCAATTGCTGAAATTGATTCTGACAAAGCAACTTTAGAATTGCCAGCAGAAGAAAGTGGAACTATAAAGATTGTTGTTGAAGAAGGTGTAACTGTTGCTGTAGGAGATATTGTATGCATAATTGATACATCTAAAAAAGGGAAAAGAGAAGTAATTAAGCAAGAGCCTGAAAATCTATCACATACACCTGTAGAGAATCATATAGATTTAGATAATCAAAAAGCAACACCTTTAGCATCTGCTATGATTAATGATATGGAGATCTCCTCAAATGATCTTAAAGGGACTGGACAATTAGGAAAAATTACTAAAAGTGATGTTCTTGCAATTTCAAATGAGGGTAGAGTTTCTGAATTAAGAGCAACTTCTCGGAAAAAGATGTCAACCTTAAGAAGAAAGATTGCGGATAGGTTAGTTTCTGTTAAGAATGAGACAGCGATGCTTACTACTTTTAATGAAGTAGATATGTCTGCAATTTTTCAAATTCGAAAGCAGTATAAAGATAAATTTAAACAAAAAAATGATGTTGGATTAGGCTTTATGTCATTTTTCACAAAGGCAGTTACAATTGCGTTGATGGAGTATAAAGATGTAAATGCCATGCTTGATCAAGATGAGATTATTCATCATAATTATACAGATATTGGTATCGCAGTAAGTGCTCCTAAAGGCTTAATGGTCCCCGTACTTAGAAATGCAGAGTTAATGAATTTTCAGGAAATAGAATTAGAGATTAAGAGATTAGCAATAAAAGCAAGAGAAGGTAAGCTCACAATTAATGAAATGTTAGGAGGCACCTTTACTATTACTAATGGAGGGGTATTTGGATCTATGTTATCAACTCCTATTATAAACCCTCCGCAATCTGCTATTCTAGGCATGCATAACATTCTAGAAAGACCTGTGGTAGTTAATGGTGAGATAAAGATTAAACCTATAATGTATTTAGCGCTTTCCTATGACCATAGGGTAATTGACGGCAAAGAATCAGTTGGGTTTTTAGTTAGAGTCAAAGAATGTTTAGAAGATCCTATTAATCAATTGATGGGAGGAAATGCAAAAACATATTTAGAATTATAACCCTTAGATTATAGTATTAGTTTTATTAGGAATGAAAAATTATTCAGGAGCTAGCTCAAATGACAAGCCATCTAATTCTTTTGTAATAAATATTTGACATCCTAGCCTACTATTTTCTTTTACATTAAAAGCTTCAGAGAGCATAGCCTCTTCATCATCTTCCATATCAGATAAAGTGTGTCCAGATTTTATGTAGCATTGACAAGAGGCACACATAGCCATACCGCCACATATGCCGATAGTCCCTTCCGGAGCTAATTCATATGATTTTATAATTTCCATCAGATTCATAGCCATATCTGTTGGAGCTAATATTTCATGTGTTTCCCCATCTCTATCTGTTATGAAGAGATTAATATTTGACATTTTTAATTACTTATAGTTTGCACAACTGGTTTTTTTGCCTCCTTTCTTGTCCCGTCGAAACCATCTATTCCGCTAACTGTTGTATATCTGAAAATATTTTTTTTACCAGGATTTATAATTTTATATGCTGATTGGCACATCAATGTGGCTTCGTGAAAGCCACATAATATTAGTTTTAATTTTCCAGGGTAAGTATTTACATCTCCAATTGCAAATATTCCCTTAATATTGGTTTGGTAATCAAATGTATCTACTTTAATTGCATTTTTTTCAATTTCTAATCCCCAATTAGAAATAGGGCCTAATTTAGGAGATAAGCCAAAAAGTGGTATAAAATGATCAACTTCATATTCAGTATCAATTTTATCTTTAGATATAACAACACTTTCTAACTTTTTTTCTCCTTTAAGCTCAATTATTTGTCCAGGTGTTATAATTTTAATTTGATTTTTATTTTTCAACTCTCTTACTTTCTCTACTGAATCTAATGCCCCACGAAATTCATTCCTTCTGTGAACCAGGGTAACATCTGCATTTATATTTGCTAGAAATATACTCCAATCTAAAGCTGAATCACCTCCACCTGCAATCACGACTTTTTTATTTCTGTAGATTTCCGGATCTTTAATAATGTATTCAACCCCATTATTTTCATAGAAAGATATGTTCTCCAGAATTGGTTTTCTTGGTTCAAAACTACCAAGTCCCCCGGCAATAGCAACAACAGGGGCTTGATGTTCTGTCCCTTTGTTCGTTGTTACTGTGAAGATTCCATTTTCTTCTTTTGATATCTTCTCTGCTCTTTCCCCTAATGTAAAACCCGGTTTAAATTGCTTACATTGCTCTAATAAATTGTTAGTTAAATCTCCAGCTAAAATTTCAGGGAATCCTGGGATATCATAGATAGGTTTTTTTGGATATATCTCTGAGCATTGCCCCCCTGCTTGAGGCAGAGCATCAATTAGATGACATTTTAACTTCAGTAATCCTGCTTCAAAAACTGTAAATAGCCCAGTTGGCCCTGCTCCTATAATGATTATATCTGTTTTGATCATTTTGATTTTTTAATGTCTAATTACAAATATTACAAAAATACTAACTTACCACTTAATCGAATGTTTTTTCTTTTAACAATTTTTAATTATAATTAGTTTAAGCTTTTAGCATGATATATTCGTAAAAAAATTAATTTTGCACTGTAGATTATTGAGTTATGGCTATTAAAATAACAGATGATTGTATTAATTGCGAGGCATGCGAACCAGAATGTCCTAATCAAGCAATTTATCCTCCTGAGGAATTTTGGAAATTCTCTGATGGGACTACTATGAAAGATGATAAAGAAAGAGATAAAGGAATGTCGGATCTTTTCTTTTATATAGCAACTGAAAAATGCACAGAATGTGTAGGGTTTCATGAAGAACCTCAATGTGCTGCTGTATGCCCTGTAGATTGCTGTGTAGATGATGAAGACAATGTAGAAAGCAACTCTGAATTATTATCTAAGAAAGAAAAGCTACATTCTGAATAGGCTTTTTAAAGAGGAACCATTGGTTCTCTTTTTTATTCTGGAAAAAAATACCTGAGATCGATAGTGATAAAATTCCCTGACATTTCTAAAAAAAATTTAGCATTAAAATTTTCATCGTTAAATGTGTTATTTCCATCATCGTATTCTGGGTAAATTCTGCTTATTTCTGTCCATGGAAGGTGCAAGCTTGTGCCAATATAATAGTGCCCTCTTTCTTCAGTTCGATATTCCATTCCAATATTTGCAAGTAGTGATCTATACCCCCCATTTCTTCTATAAGTATTTTGAAATAAATATTCTGTTCTTTCTCCATATGAAAGTATGTCAGAAGCCAGTACATTATGCGATATCCCAAAAGCAACATTAAGGTGCCAAAATTCAGAAGCACGAACATAAGTTAAGAATTGTATAGGGATCTCATATGATCTCATGCCAAAGTGAGTAAAATCATTAATATTTTGATTGCTATTGCTTATTGTTAGTTTGTAATTTCTTTGTATATAGTTTAAGCCAGATTCTATAGAAAAAGTATTATTTATTTTATGTCTTAACACCATCCCAAATGAGTTGCTGTATTTGGGAGTTAATTTAAAATAGTAATAGCCTGAACTTCCATTAGTATAGCTAGAATTAAAATATTTAGCAGGAATTATGGGTTTGTATTGCAGCCCAAATGTTGTTCTATTCTCTTGCCCTTTTAGATTAAGAATACTAATCATTAGAGAAAGCATTAGAAGTCTATTTTTCATTAGCAATAACTTCAATATTTGGGTTTACTTTTCGTTTCAACAAGGCTTCTATCCCCCCCTTAAGAGTGCTAGTTGAAGAAGGACATCCGCTACATGCCCCTTTCAAATCAACACAAACTATATTGTCTTTATAATAGTTTAGTGTTATTGCTCCTCCATCAGATTCAACAGCTGGCGCTATATATTCATTTAATAAAGCTTCAATTTCTTTTTCATGATCAGTAAACTCATTAGCTATAATTTTTTCATGTTTCGGATCATTAACAACACTTGTCTTATCTAAAGATATATTCTCAGTATAATTTCTTATGCCATTACTGTTTAAATGATCTGCAATAAAGTTTCTTAATTGCATTGCAATGTCCTCCCATTGTATTGTTCCAGTTTTTGAAATTGATATAAAGTTAGCACTTAAATAAATACTTTCTACAAAAGGAAATTTTAACAACTCTTCTGCTATTGAAATGCCTTTAGCCTCTTTCAATGTGGTGATTTCAATGCTCTGATCAGCGATCATTCTATTTGCTACAAATTTCATTACTTCAGGATTCGGAGTGCTTTCAGCATAAATACTATAATTCATAATGTACATTTTTTGTAAAAATACAAACAAACCACCAAATTAATTAATGTAATAGCTGATAGTTACGTGGGGTATTCGCATTAGATCCAAGTTTAAGAGAAAATATTTACTTGTTCCAATTTAATAACTTCTTCAAAAAAGAATCTTGCACTTTTCTCAAAGGAATCAGTATAGTTAGAAACATAGAAATTATATTCAGATAATTTTTCATTATTTAGAAGGTTATCTTCTTCTAGTTTTTTTGCAATATAGTTGGCGACAATATTAGCAGAATCAATTACGTTCACATTATTTCTGTAATATTTTTTTATCTCTTGTTGAATTAGAGGATAGTGAGTGCAAGCTAATATCAGATGGTTAATATTTTTTAGTTGTGTGCTAGACAAATAATTAGCGATGATAGTATTGCTTATTTCTTCATTAATAAACCCCTCTTCAATCATAGGGGCTAGCAGTGGGGTAGCTAATGATTTAATCTTTCTGTTCCTGCATAGCTTTTTTAGTTTTTCTTCATATATACCTGAACTAATTGTTGCTTTTGTGCCAATAACACCAATATTATCTTTTGTGCTAATTTTTGATACTTCAGCAATGATGGGATCAATTACATTAAAAATTGAAGTGTTGCATGCAATATTAGTAACACTTTCGTCAGCAACTGATGAAGCAGAATTACAAGCAATCACAATAATTTTGCATCTTTTTGTAAGCAAGAATCTTATAATCCTTTTGCTGAAACTTTGTATAGCTTCTTTTGATTTTTCCCCATATGGCAGGTGCTCAGTATCTCCATAATAAATTATATTTTCATTTGGCAATACACTTTTTATAGCATTGGCTATTGTAAGGCCACCAATTCCAGAGTCAAATATACCAATTGGATATTTTTTCATAATATAAAAGTATAAAAAAAGCACCACTATGGATGCTTTATAGAGATATGAGCTTTTAGATTATAGGTTTAATTTTCTTTTTACAAGTGTTAAAACATTTTCACTCTCTTTTACATATAGAATTGTCCCTTGACTTTTATCAAAGATATAAGTAAAATCACCTTCTTTTGCTACATCTTCAATTGCTTTTCTTGCTTTTGCTAAAATAGGATCGAGTAATTCTTGTTCTTTTTGTTGTAATGATTGTTGAGCGTTCTGTTGAAAAGCTTGGATTCTCTGTTCCAGTCCTGTAATTTCAGCAATTTTATCTTGTTTTACTAAATCAGAAAAAGTAGCTTCATTTGCCTGGTATTCTTGTATGCTTTCTTGATACTCAGCAGTCATGAGCTCTAGTTGTGCTTCTAAGGTTTTTGCAAAATTTTGCACTTCAATTTCAGCATTTTTTCTGTCAGGCATTAATAGAAGTAACTCTTGTGAATCAATATATCCAAACTTGTTCTGTGCGATGGAACTTAATGTTAGAATAGTTAGCGCTGTAAGGAGTGTAATTTTTTTCATTGTATTTTTTTTAAATTAGTACTAGTAACCC
The DNA here is from genome assembly GCA_002730985.1 of Flavobacteriales bacterium. GTDB lineage: Bacteria > Bacteroidota > Bacteroidia > Flavobacteriales > BACL11 > BACL11. Next base: position 9,304 of record PCBP01000041.1, read on the forward strand.
ATTAATTCTAGAACTTTGTCTGATTTATCAAGGTTATTGTTTTTATAGAGCATTATCAAATCACTAGAACTATCAAATATAAGTTGGTATTTATTGTTAGTTGCTAGTTGCTGGATTGCATCATGGATTTTATCTTGTATAGGTCTTATTAATTCTTGTCTTTTAATATAGAGACTTCCTGTAGGTCCAAAATATTTTTGCTGCAAGTTTTTGGCATTATTTTCTTTTGAGATAATAGCTTCCTCCCGTTTTGTTTTCATCTCATCAGTTAGCAATACTTGTTCTTGTTGGTAGGCTCTGTACATTTGTTCTACTTCTGTGTACTTGCCTTCAATTTCCTTTTGCCAATCAGCAGAGAAGTCATCTAGTTTATCCTGAGCTTGTTTAAATTCTGGTATTTTATTCAAAATGTAATCAGTATCTACATATGCAAACTTTTGCGCTTGTGTAGTTGAGATGATAAAAAAATTAACTGCTAAGATTAATAGTGCCTTGTTCATAATTGGTTTTTTGTATTTCACAAATTTAGTTAAAATTGTTGACCTATGGAAAAATGAAATTGACCGCCATTTGCCTCTGGTCTTCCAGCAATATCATCAAGCCCCCAGCCATAATCTAATCCCATCATTCCTATCATAGGGAGCATAATTCTAACTCCAAATCCTGCAGATCTTTTTACTGTGAAAGGGTTGAAGTTGTCAAAATTATCCCATGCATTTCCCGCCTCTAAAAAACTTAGTGCATATACAGTTGAACTAGGATTTAGGCTAATAGCATATCTTAATTCTGCTGTATATTTATTGTAAATTGTCGCTCCTGTTGTTGGAGATATAGAGTTATTGCTATAGCCTCTTAATCTGATAAGTTCTCTCCCATCAAATTGATAACCCATTCCGCTCATACCATCTCCTCCTACATAAAACCTTTCAAATGGAGCAACTCCTAATTTGTTGTTATAAGCTCCAAGAAGACCCATTTCAACTCTGGTATTTAAAACTAATTTGTCAGTAAATGAGGAGAACCAAGATGATTTAAACTTCCATTTATAATATTCTATCCAGGAGTATTTTTCTTGGTCAGAAATCATTGAATAATCATCAATGCCATCAAATATTGAGTAAGGTGGGGTAACTTTTAAGCTTAAAGAGAAGTCTGAGCCTCTTCTTGGGTAGATTAATTGATCAACAGAATTCCTACCTATTCTAATATTATAATTTACATTGTTTGAAAACCCATTGCTAAAAGAAAAGAAAGATGCATTATTGACTAATTTATATTTCTGGAAGCTTAGCCCATTATATAGAGAAAAATAATCATCAGGGAATTTTAATCTTTTTCCTAGTCCTATCGTAACACCGCTAATTTCAATAGCCTGTCTTTCATCATCTTGTTGCCCGTTTGAAGATATAGATTTGTATAATGATACTGTTAAAGAATTTGGCTTCTTACGGCCTAACCAGGGTTCAGTAAATGAGATGTTATAATTCTGATAGTAAATCCCATTTGATGAAGCCGATAATGAAAGTATTTGCCCGTCTCCTGAAGGCAATGGGGTCCATTTGTCTTTATTTAAGATATTTCTTGTGGAAAAGTTGCTAAAGTTTAGACCTAAAGAGCCAACAATTCTCCCAGCGCCCCAACCTCCTTGTAATTGAATTTGATCTGATGATTTTTCTTCAACAACATAAGTGATATTGACCTCATTTCTTTCCGGATCAGGATCAACCTTAACATCAAATTTTTCAGGATCAAAGTATTGCATTTGAGCAAGCTCTCTTTGTGAGCGCATAATATCAGAACGCTTGAATAGATCTCCAGGTCGAGTTCTTAACTCTCTCATAATAACATGATCGTTTGTTTTGGTATTTCCTTTTACCATTATTTTATTAATTCGAGCTTGTTTCCCCTCATAAATTCTGATTTCCAAATCAATTTTTTTGTTTGTTGCTGCAATCTCAACAGGAGTTGCATTGAAAAACAGATAACCATCATCAAGATATAAGGAACTAATATCTGTTCCTTCTTCTGAACCAAACAATCTTGAATTTAGAATAGACTGATCAAAAATATCATTGTTTTTTATCCCTAATTGTCGAAATAATTCATCTGATGAATAAACTGTATTCCCAACAAAGTTAATATTTCCAAATCTATAAGGATCCCCTTCGTTAATTGTTATCTCAATTGTCATAGTGTTGTCACTATTCATGTATGCTGAATCATTCTCAATCCTAGCATCTCGATAACCTATTTCATTGTAATTTGCAATAATATTATCTTTATCATCCTCATAGTTAGTTGTTATAAATTTGGATGTTTTCCAGAATCTCCAAAAGTTTTTAGATTTTGTTTCTTTCATGCTCTTCTTTAACTTGTAATTACTTAGTGCATAAATAGAATCTTTTCGATTTAATAGTGTTTTATTTTTATTTATTAGTTTACTTCTTCCTTTTATAATTATATTCTTTATTTTTATTTTTTCTCCCTTTGTAATATTAAAAATTAGATTTTCAGAATTTGCTGTAGTTGTATCAGTTTTTGTAAGACATTTTACTTTCACATTATAGAATCCTTTATTAATGTAATATCTTTTTATAGTGGCAATACTATTGTTGATGAGGTTCTGAGTTAATACTTTTCCTCTCATAAGTTTAAGATCTTCTTTTAAAGTAGTAATGTCAGATTTACGAATTTTTTTACCTGTAAATTTAAATTTTGACAGCCTAGGGTTTTCTTTTAGGTTGATGGCAAGAAAGATTGTATTCCCTATCACTTTATCAGTAGAAATATCTATATTAGAAAACAACCCCTGTGCCCAAAGTTTTGTAATTGCTTTAGTTATTTCATCTCCTGGTATCTTTATCTTTTTGCCAATTTCTAATCCAGCAATAGTAATAAGGGTATTATTGTTTAGGTTATCGGCCCCATTCACCATTATCCCTCCAATCTCATATATGATTGGATTGGAATAATCTATCTGATCATTTATTTGAGCCTTAATATTAAAGCTTATCAAGGTGATGATGAGTAATGCAATCTTCTTCAAGGCGCTAATTTTGTATTTGCTTTTTTGTTTTTCCAAATCTTCTCTCTCTATTTTGGTAATTTAAAATAGCTTTTTCTAAATCTTGCCTTCTAAAATCAGGCCATAATCTATTTGTAAAATATAACTCAGAATATGCAATTTGCCAAAGTAAAAAATTACTAATTCTGTATTCTCCACTTGTTCTGATTAATAACTCAGGGTCAGGAACGCTTTTTGTTGTAAGATATTGTTGAAAAATCTGCTCGTTTATCTTTTCATGATTGATGCCATCAGCAATTAGATTTTTTGTAGCATTTAGTATTTCCCACCTTCCACTATAGCTAAGAGCAAGAATAAGAGTCATTCGTGTATTGCCTTTTGTTTCTTCAATAGCCTCATTTAGTTCTTTTTTTGCTTTTGAAGGCAGGCTGTCAGTAGCTCCAATTGTACTTAGTTTAATATTATTATTCATCAAAGTTTTAGTCTCTTTGTTGATTGCAGAGACTAATAATGACATTAGTGCATTTATCTCAGATTGGGGTCGGGACCAATTTTCAGTAGAGAAGGCATAAAGAGTTAGAAATTTAATGCCAATTTCAGCAGCAGCTTCGACGGTATCTCTTACTGCTTTCACGCCATTTTTATGCCCAAAAGCTCTAATTTTGCCTTTAGATTCCGCCCATCTTCCATTGCCATCCATAGTGATGGCAATATGTTTTGGTAAATTATTAGTGTCTATTATTTGGCTCATTTAAGATTTGCAAATTACGGATAGCAACCTTTTGGCTCATTGCTTAACTTAAATGAAAGTGTAATCCCTGCAAATGAATACCAGTCTTTTTTATTATTTGGATTTCCTCTTTGATCACCAAGCATATGAGTCCCTCTTGGATCTGACATTTCTTGGGCCTCAACAGACATTTCGATAGGGTATGTTGTCCCATTTCCACCTACAAATGTTGTGCTAACATCATCTAGATAATCGGTGAATGTTTTTCTGGCACCGTATTCTAGGATTATGTTAAAAGACTCATTTACAGCTATTTTAATTCCTCCTCCCATAGGGATGGCAAATTGGATCAGTGAGTAATTGTCTCTTGTGCCATCTGAAAAGGTGGTTGTAGTTCCTTGTCCCTCTGTGCCTAATTCTTGTAATGCAATCCAATCCCCATTTTTATTTTCTGCCTTAGGGTTATAGTAAAAGAGTGATATGCCAGTATAAACAAAAGGAGTCCAAGTATATAAAGGGTTCCCAGGTTGGTATGGCAAGAAATTAAATTCTAATTGACCAGAAAGTTCGTATACTGGAGCTTTGAAATGCAATCCTCTATTGAATGCAATTGTATCATCTGATTGCCTTTCATCGGATTTTAAGTTAAGATACATCACCTCTGCTTTGTATACAAATCGCTCATCAATATTTTTTCTAATTATCAGGCCTCCTGCTGCTAATGGCTGGTTAAAATGATTAGTATTTAAATCTCCAAGATAGTATGATGACCCTAACAAAACTCCAAATTCAGTATTTGGCTTAAATTGTTGTGCTTTTATAGTAAAGAGAGACAAAAGTATTGTTACTGATAGTAATATTATTTTAAGGTTGAATCTTTTCATAATCATAATTTTGTCAATAATTGGCAAATATAAATATTCTATAATTTTATCTATTTATATTAGCTTCTTTTATCTAATCCCCACATTAGTTTGTTTCTGATTGTAGAAGCGAATGAATTATTTTGGGGCTGAATGAGTCTGATTTTAAAATCAGACTTTTTTATAATTAGTTCCGTGTCACTATCAAAAGCACGAGATCTCGAGTCTAGTGACACCAATGCTAACTGGTCTCTATCTTCTACTTTCAGTTTTATAATACTGTTGTCATTAATAACTATTGGCCGAACATTTAAATTATGAGGAGCGTTTGGCGTAATAATTATATTATTAGTTCCTGGCATAATGATAGGCCCACCACAACTTAAAGAATATCCTGTAGAGCCAGTTGGTGTAGATACTACTAATCCATCTGCCCAATAGGTATTTAAAAACTCATCATCAACATAGGCGTCAATCCTTACCATAGATGAAGTATCCTTTTTTGAGATAGCAACTTCGTTTAGGGCAAAGTTTTTATCTTTAAAAAGTTTGTTTTCCGAGTTTAATTCTAGCAATGCACGTTCGCTTATGTCATAATTTTCTTTTAAAATATCATTTATTGCATCATCAATTTGTCCAGCAGAAATACTTGAAATAAATCCAAGCCTGCCTGTATTGATCCCCATTATAGGGATGTTTGAGTCTCTTACAAATGTAACAGCTTTTAGTAAAGTGCCGTCACCACCAATACTGAATAAGAAATCCGCAGTATTCCTTAATGATTCGTAGGATTCGAAGGTGTCAACTTTTGTGGTGAAACGAATACTCTTTTGCAAAAATGTATTGAATTTTTCTTCAATTATAATCTTGATATGCTCATTCTCCAACTTTTTTATTAAGTGTTGAATGTATTTTGTAAAATGCTCAGGATACGGATTCCCAAAAATTGCAATTGTCATAATTTGTTTTTTGATCCAAAAGGATTTGAAAAGTGTAAAAATACTCCTTTTTCTCCTAAATGGTTGATTGAAAACTCAATTCTTAGTAATTTATCATAGTAAGTGACATAATCTAGGCTAATTCCATTTCCTAAAAGTAGTGAATTAGACAAGTTATTGTCCTCACTATTTTGATTGTCAATCATATATCCTATATCAGAAAATATTCCTAAATATAAAGAATAATGTGCTTTATTAAATTGTCTCATTTTTACATATGGTATATCAAAGTTTGTTTTTTCAATAAGAGCATACTTTAAAACTGTTTTTGAAAGCCAAAACTCTTGCCCATCTATTACATAATACTCATAGCCTCTTACATAGTCATCAAAACCAAATCCTTCTTGTACAAAATAAGGTTGATAGCCATAAGAAGACCATTTGCCTTTAAAGCTAGAGCCAAGGAAAAAACGATGTTTTAATTCAAGGTGATGTTCGGCTTGACCTAGAAATTCAAAATGGTTAATAGGACTAGATCCATTGAGGTATTTACTCCCTTCCAAATGGACATAATATCCATCTAGAGGATATTCGACATAATCTCTGCTCTCATTTGTGAACTGGTATGTTAATTTTGAATAGGACCCAGAAAGATTGGTGCCATTATTTAAATATTTTGGGTTTCTTATTATAATTTCGGCATCTACATTAGAGATAAAATAATGAAATTTTAAGTGATGTGTGTTATGCACATCTTTTCTATATAGAAACTCAGTGTTAAATTCATAATCTCTTGTAGTAAATTTGTTATTATTTGTATAGTAAAGTAGGGCGTCATTTTCAGTTTTGTAGAATGTTTTTTTTCTCCTAAAAAACTGAAGGTTAGCATTTATTCCAATTGTTTGTTTCTTATTAAAGTATGGCACCTGATAAGAGAATAGATAATGCTCTTTAAACCCCTTTCTTATTTTGAATTGTAAGAGTTCATTTCTTCCTCCAAAATTTTCCCAGTTTAGGAAAATCCCATAATTTAAACGAGAGAAATCACTATAATTAGAGGCCTGGAATTCGTCCCACCAAGAGTTAAAGTTTCGTTCAGAAATTTCGAGAATAGGATAGGGCCATAAGTACCATCTTTCAATTACATCGATTGTTATTTCAATATCATCCCCTCTTATTATAGGTTTAATTTCAATAAAATTGAATAATTTTAAATTGACAAGATTTTGTTTGCTTTCTTCTATTTTTTGTTTTAAATTAATGCTGGAAAATGAACTATTCTTGCTAAATTCTAACTCTCTTAGAATAATATCTTCTTTGGTCACTTTATTACCAGTTATTTTAATATTAGAAATAGTGATTGTATCTTGAGAGGATGCTAAAAATGAAGGTAAAATAAGTAGTAAAATGAAGATTTTTCTTTTCATTTTAAGGATTCAAAAATCGCATTAATGATTCGTATCTTTCTAAGAAACCCTCATTAGATTCCTCATCTTTATATGAAGCACTAACATTATATCCGCGTCTCTCAAAATCTTTGATAATTGTTACAACATCTTGCTTGTTTAGTTTGATTGTAACTTCTATACTTGTTGAGTTAGGTTTTGAAATGATATAAGAACTTAATATTTTTACCTCATTACTTTCAACAATACTTGCTATTTCAGTTAAAGAGTAATCAGTATTATTCATTTCCAAAACAATAACTCCTCCAGGAGACTGAATAGTTGCTGATCTTGCGATAGAGTACACTAGTTTCCTGCTTGTAATTACACCTAAATAGTGGTTTTTCTCATCTAAGACAGGCACTGCCGATAAGTTGTTTCTTTCTAATACTTCAATAATATCAAACAGATGCTGATTGTATTTTACATAAGGAGAGACTAGATTATTTAGATGCTTCTCGATAGAATCATTTTCTGATTCCCAGTTCATGATTTCCTTATCTGAAACTATCCCTAGGTAAAAATTATTTTTAACAATAGCAAGATGGTTGACCCTAAATTGATCCATCATCTCTAAGGCTCTATTCCCATCTTCTACAGGGTGAACACTTTTAATACTTGATGAAATAAGTGTGTTTGCTTGCACGATACAAAGATACTATTTTTACTTTTGTAATTAAATTATGACTCAGCTAAGCGTAAATATAAATAAGATAGCAACTCTAAGGAATGCTAGAGGTGGGGACATCCCAAATGTTGTTAAGACTGCTATTGATTGTCTGAGATTTGGAGCAGATGGGATAACTGTTCACCCAAGGCCTGATGAAAGGCATATTACTAGGAAGGATATTATTGATCTTAAAGCAATGATTACAAGAGAATACAATATTGAAGGTTATCCATCCGAGGATTTCATAAAAATGGTACTGGAAGTTAATCCTGAGCAGGTTACTTTAGTTCCGGATGGGCCTGATGTTCTTACTTCATGCGCAGGTTGGGATACTGTTAAATTCTCAGATTTGCTTAAACAAGTAATTACTATTTTTAAGGAGCAAGGTATTCGAACTTCTGTTTTTGTAGATCCAAAGATAGAAATGATTGAGGGTGTAAAACTTTGCGGAACAGATAGAATTGAGCTTTATACAGAAGATTATGCTAATAATTACCGCGTTAATAAAGAGAAGGCAATTGAGCCTTATATTTTGGCTGCAGAAAAAGCGACGGCATTAGGGTTAGAAATAAATGCTGGGCATGATTTGAGTTTGGAAAACTTAGCATATTTTGTAGAGAAAGTCCCAAACTTAGCTGAAGTATCTATTGGTCATGCACTTATAAGTGATGCAATTTATTTAGGGCTGGAAAATACTATACAAATATATAAGAGACTTTGTAGATGAAACTTTATTCAAAGATATATGGTGAAAGATTACAAGATTTAATAATAATCCATGGGCTTCTGGGCATGAGTGATAATTGGAATACGATTGGGAAAAAATTTTCCAAATATTTTAAAGTGCATCTGATTGATTTAAGAAACCATGGTAGGTCACCACATTCTGAAGATTTTAATTATGACGTTATGTGTGAGGATGTGTTGCGTTATATATCAGATAATAGCATCAATAACCCTATAATTTTAGGCCATTCATTAGGAGGTAAGGTAGCAATGAAACTGGCATTTACATATCCGAATAAAATAGAAAAATTAATAGTTGCAGATATTTCTCCAAGAAAATACAATACTGACTTTTTTCAGAATTTATTGAGAACGTTACATAAATTACCTTTAGAAAGTTTTGCAAAAAGAGAGGAGATTGATGATATACTATCCGAAACTTATCAGGATAGAGCAATGAGATCGTTTTTAATGAAAAATTTATATAGAAATGAGGATAAAGAATTTGCTTGGAGATTTAATATAAATGTGCTTTCAGAGAAAGTAAGCAATATACAAGAGGCTGACTTTATTAAAGGGGATTGTAATACTCCTACTCATTTTATTAAAGGTGGGGATTCAAATTATATTACAAGTGAGGATGAGCAGTTAATAAATAAATATTTCTCTAATTCTAGTATTGCTACTATTGAAGGTGCAGGCCATTGGGTGCATGCAGAAAATCCTGAAAGATTTTATAATGAGGTTACGGGATTTTGTTTAATGTAAATCAAGTATCCAACAGTAATTTGACGGTTTTTTCTACCCCCACCACCCCCTTTTTTTCTCTTTTTTTCGTTCCTGTAATTATTAAATAATTGGGCTATTAGAACTTTATAATTTGGCCTTCTCTTGCAAGGTTAAATCCTTTTTTAGTTACTTCTTTTTGCGCATTACTTCTTTCTTGTAATAGTGGATTAGTATGGTTGTAATGTATAAAATGCACTTTAGCTCTATCCTTTTTAGAAAGCTCAGAGAATAACTCCATGCTTTCCTCTACAAAAGGATGAGGTATCCCGCTCATATCTCTTTGTAATTCTCCATCTTTGTAAAAAGTAGCATCCAAAAAGGCATAATCTACTTGTTTAATAAGCTTAGTAATACTTACTTCCCACTGCTCCCATTTATCAATGTCTGGAATAAAAATTAAGGATTTATTATTCGCTTTTATTTTATAACCAACGGTTTCTGAGTATTCATCTCTGTGAGGGACTAAAAAAGGGGTAACACTTATTCTTTGGTTTAACTTAATGGCAGAATCATTTTCTAATAATTTCAATTCTATATTTTTGATCTTTACAAGCTGATCCCAAGGCGCATTAGTTTTTATAAAATTTTGCATTTTTATCATGCAATAAACAGGCAAATTATTGCATCCCATTACTTCTCTTCCAAAGTGCATTAATCCTGTATAATGCCCCATGTGTGCATGGGTGAGAAACACTCCATTAAGCGGATTAATGCCTGATTTTTTTTCTAATAATTGAAGTTGAAATTTTATATCAGGCGTAGCATCAAAAATCCATTGTTTCTTACTTATAGGGTCCACTAAAGCCAAGCAACTTACTTTCTTTCTTTTTGATGGGTCTTTCCATGCGTCTTTACAGCAATCTTTATTGCATCCTGCTTGCGGATAGCCCCCATCTTGGGCTACTCCAAGCACTACAATATACGGGTTAGGCTCATTTTTCATTGTTTTACTGCATGCTAAAGTAGCTAATATAATAATTATTAAAACGACTCTCATTATATGATTTTTTCAAAACAATAATACTCATTTTTATTAGGTTTTAAATTGATAGCCCCTAATTTTCTATATCCTAATTTTATGTAAAAATCCATTGCTTTTAGATTCCCACTATAAGTGTCAAGTCGGATAGATTTTAATCCTCTTTTTATTGCCATTTTTTCAGTAAATAACATTAAATTTTTCCCGATTTTTTTATTCCAAAATTTTTCTTTAACCGCCAATCTATGGACTACTAAAAATTCACTGGAAGTGTCTTCCCAATTAACATCTAAATAAGTAAGATCTTGATTTTTATCTATATTTATTCCCCCAACTATTACCTCTTTATCTTCCGCAACATAATAGGTTTGGTTTTCTAAATCTTGAGCGATTGTTTGAGTGTCTGGGTACGTATCATCCCATTGGTCAATTCCGTTTTTTATCATTCCTGCGACACAAGATTCATACATCTTCATAATTTTTATCAGGTCTTCTTTATAGGCTTTTCTGATTGTCATTGGACAAGTAAATTACAGCCTCTAAGATCTGCATTATTGAATCGACCAAGGATTTTGAAAGTGCCATCTTCGAAGGTTTTTCCTAAGTCTTTAGTAGCGATAAACGGGCATGAGTAGATATTGGCTAAGTCTATTATATTGATTCCGCCAGTATTATTTTCCCCAATCATTGTAAGTGGATCATTTATATCTCTAATTAAGATCTTCTTCCAAGGAGGGGATTTAAAAACCCCATTTCTATCTGAGTAGCTTTGCGATAGTAATTCTGTCATGCCATATTCAGAGTGTATTTCATCTAAAGCAAAGGCAGCTTTAAGTTTTTGGTGAAGCTCCTCTTTTAGCATTTCTTTTCTTTTGCCCTTTGTCCCTCCCGTTTCTATTATTATTGTATGCTTTAATTTTTGAGGAAATTGCTCTGCTAAATCCAAAAGAGCATGACTAACTCCAAATAAAATTGTTTTCTGCTTTTCTTTTTCTAATTTTTTGAGTGTAACTAATAATTGCTCATAGTTATTTAGGTAAAACCCACTTTGTTCATGTTTGCTCTGTGAAATTAGATCATCCACCATATAAATTAGTGATGAGCCTTCCTGTTCTCTATAATTTGGAAGTAGAGACAAGATACAATACTCTTTGATATCACCATAAAAAAGCTCAAATGATCTCAAGTAAGAATTTCTGTAAAGTGAAATATCAGAAACTAAGTGCTTGCTTTGATTTCCTGTTGTCCCACTACTTAAAAACACTTTTTCAACTGGTCTGCCTTGGCAAATTATCTGCTCCGTTTTAAAAAAGGATATAGGCAAGAATGGGATTTCAAATATGTTCTTCGGATTTTCACCTTTTAATATTAGCGTTGCATATGCAGCATATATTGGGTTTTTTTTAATTTGGTAATTAAAAATTGAGAGTGCTAACATTTCAAATTCAGCATCATTTTTTATCTCAAACACTTCTTTTCTCATGTTGAAAAATTAGTTTTTACAAACTTTTTCGAAAGAAAACAAATAAAAAGAAACCAGAAACTAATGCAAAAAAGCCTTTGAGCCAGCCTAAACTATTTGTTAAGATATTTGATTCTTGAAGCCATGAAAGTACAGCAAACATTATGCCAAAACCTGAAATCAAAAGCCATAGTTCTTTTTTTTTATTCATTCTGATAATTTATATATAAGTTTGAGTTCAAAGATATTATTTTTACAAGTACTTATAAAAACATTTTCTTTTATTTATTAATGATGCTAAATAAAAAAAGCGATACATTAGTATCGCTTTTTAATAATAATAGATGTCTAAAATTTATACTCTAAATTAAGGAATAATGTGTTTTCAGATTCAGATCCTTCCGCAGAGTCAGTCCATGATTGTATGTTTAATGCAACTGTAACTCCTTTTGCTATTATTCTTTCTATGCCATAGATAGTGTATGACCCCTCTTGATCTGTTTCCGAGGCATCATCATACCTGGCAAAAAATGTATAGTACTCAGATATTTTGTACGACCCATAAATTGATAACAGATTTTGTTCAGCATCTTTTACATTATTTGCATTTCTCATCATATCTGTTTCACCACCTATTGTCATATTTTTTGTTTTGTATGCAATTGCACCCGTAGTGATAGTTTGATTATCACTCATATCATCGTAAGAAGATCTTGGCATGATATCTTGATGTAATCTTAATTTTAAGTTTTCACCTAATGAGTATGTTAGACCTAGGCCACCTCTAAATAATCCATTAGAGGATTGTGTGTTTTTATATCCTTCTCCATTTAATATTTGAGCATCGATACTAATATTCTCTGAAAATTTATAATCAGCAGTTATACCAATATCTGCAGCATTAGCCCACTTATATTTGTCTTGAGCAGATTTTTCAATATATCTTCTACCCCAATTTTTCTCCATAAATTTAAAGTTTTTTGCTCCTGTCATACCAATATTTAAGCTTAGATTATTAGATGCATTCCATTTTAACGCAGCAATTTTTAAAAATGCGGTGTACGCACTTCCAGCACTATTGCTCCCAATATCAAATGTGATTTTTGTTGAAAAACGCTCATCCATTTTATATGAGTATCCTAAATAAGATCGTTTGATTTCAAATTCTTTAAAAGCATTTTCATCCTCTTCAGCTGACATATCATAGTTAAAGTTAGAGAAAATTTTAACTGAAGGGCTTCCTTCTTGCGCAGTTACATTCATTGACATAAAAAATGTGCTGCAAATAAATAAGATTGTTTTTTTCATAGTTGTTAGTTTAATTTTAAATACCTAATTTAGAAAAGAATTTAACAATTCCTGCTACAAATTCTTGTGGAATAGTTTCAAACATTGATGATGCTGATAGTTGATCATTTACACCTATAGCAATAGCAATAGAAATTACTAAGCCCAAAAGAGCATAAGTCATGTCTTTTAATCCTAATTTGAGTGCATGGAAGATATTGTTATTACCTGTTTTCATAATAGCCATACCTAACTCTCTTCCTGCAAGTAATCCAATGAATACCCATGTTGTACTCATAGGTACTTTAGAGTGTAATTTAAAGTAAAATAGAATAACACAGTATATTAGATCTATTAAAGTGGCAAAACGAACATCTGTAACAACAGATTTTTCTGTTACAATCTTTTGTATTCTACCACCTTTATAATAAAGTAATAGTCCTAGACCAATAACTACAATTGAAGTAAAGCCAATAAATTCGCCTGTATTTAAACTTCTAGGTAAGTAAACAGCAATATTTGCAGCATCCTGCATAAGCCATACAGACCAAAGTGTTCCAGAAGTGATCCATTGTGCTATTGTCCATCCAAATTTTGCTTCTCCAGTAAAATATTTTTTAGATGCTTTCGCAACTATTAAAAAGAAAAATAGGCCCATTAAAAAAGATAATATATAACCACTCATACTTTTTGCAAGGACAGCTCCTACAGCAGCTGGAGTGGCTGCAAAAGAGGTTAAAAGAATAAATGTAGTAGATACAGGCATTCTTAATCTAGTTAGTATTAATAAGAAAATAGGCGCTGCAATTTGTAGAAAATGAAATTTTGTGGGAGCTATTTCAAATCCTTTTGAAGTTAATCTCCCATGACTAACATCACCGCCAAATGTTATCCAGCTATAAAACATTGTAAAAAAGAAAATCCCTCCAATAAATATCCATAACACCCACCACTTTTTATCTTGATTAGATGCAATAAATGTTCCAATTGTTTGTATGCTATCATTAGCAATAGCAGCATAAGCAGCAAATACAAAGCCTGCCCACATAGCATATTGAGGGTAGGGTGTTAAAAACATTGCTATAATAAACGATAGGCATATAAAACTCAAAAACGATCTTTCTCCTTTTGGGACCCATACAACTTCAGGGTATCCAAAGCCTTTTAGTATTTTTTTCATAAATTATGCTGTTTTAATTTAAAATTTCAGCAATTATAATACAAGTTTAACTTGCTAATGTTATGTAAGTGTTAATAAAATAATATTTAAAAGTTAAGAGGGGTTTAATAAAAAAAGCATAGTTGTGTAGAAACTATGCTTCTCATTATTTTAAGCTATTACTAATTAAATTAATTAAAGAGCAATAAAAAATACAGCAACCATTAAGGCTAAGTAAATAAGAGCTGATAAATCTTTTTTTTGCGTAACACTTTCCATATTATTTGTTTTAAAATATATGCAAATTTACATATAGATATTCAGTCTCATGTTAAATAGACATTACCCCTATGTTAAGAAATTGTTAAGGGCTGATTATAATATATTAAATCTTAATAAAAAGAGCGGTAAATTCTAATGTAATAATTAGATTTGCACCATGTCAGAGTCATATAAGATATTATTAGTTGATGATGAAAAAGATATTTTAGAGTTTCTTTCATATAATTTAAAGAAGGAATCATTTATTGTAAGAACTGCTCTTAATGGAGAACTGGCTATAGAAGAGGCAAAAAAGTTTCATCCAGATTTAATTATACTTGATGTAATGATGCCGGAGATGGATGGCATTACTACTTGTGCTGAGATAAGAAAGATTTCAGATTTAGAGTCTGTATTAATATTATTTTTAACAGCTCGCTCAGAGGAATATTCTGAGTTAGCAGGATTTGATGCTGGAGCAGATGACTATGTTACAAAGCCGATTAAGCCTAAATTATTAATTAGCAGAATAAAGGCGCTTTTAAAACGAAATAATAAAAAAGAGATTGAATCTAATATAAAGATAGCAGATATTAATATTGACAAATCCAAGCATTTGTTATTATATAAGAACGAGGAGGTTCATTTAGCAAAAAAAGAGTTTAATTTATTGTATTATCTAATGACTATTCCTGGCAGAGTCTTTACAAGACAAGAGATTATAGCTGAGATATGGAAAGATGCTTTTGTTGGAGACAGAACAATTGATGTGCATATTCGTAAGATAAGAGAGAAAATAGGTAGTCATCATATTAAAACTATAAAAGGAGTGGGTTATAAGTTTGACATATAATGAAGATTAATACTCCAATCCGGATTGCTATCCTTTTAAGTGTCGTGATATTTTCTTTCGCTTTTATTATATTCTATATAGTTGACGATCGGGTAAATATTTTTTATAGTTTAATAGTATTTATCATATTTATAACTGCTCTTATTTATTATGTGGTAAAGAAGTTCTTTCATGAAAAGATTAAAGTAATTTATAAGAGTATATATAAGTTCAAAGGAACTTCAAATATTCGAGATTTAGATATCGAAAATGTAGAGCGAGAGGCTGAGGAGTGGGCAGATGCAAAAGAAGAGGAACTTAATGCTTACAAAAGAGATGAGAATTATAGAAGAGAATTCCTTGGGAATGTTTCACACGAACTTAAAACCCCGATTTTTAATATTCAGGGGTATATTCAAACTTTATTAGATGGAGGAATAAATGATGAAAATATTAACATGAAATATCTTGAACGAACAAATAAGAGTGTGGATAGGATGATCAATATTGTAGAAGATTTAGAGGTTATTTCTAGGCTGGAGACAGAGCAATCTGAGCTAGAATTTCAGTCATTCAATGTAGTACAGCTTGCCAAAGAAGTTCTTGACGCTTTTGAGATGAGGGCGGGACAGATGCATATTAAGTTAGAGTTAAGTAATGAGTCTCAATCTGAGATTGCAGTAGGAGATAGAGATAAAATCCAGCAAGTGTTTATGAACCTTATTAGTAATTCTATTAAATATGGTAAGGAGAATGGATCTACTAGTATTAAATTCTATGATATGGAGAAGAATATGTTGATTGAAGTGGCAGATGATGGGATAGGAATCGAAGAAGATTCTTTAGATCGTCTTTTTGAAAGATTCTATCGAGTTGATAAGAACAGGTCTAGAGAGATTGGAGGAACGGGACTTGGGTTAGCCATTGTCAAACATATTTTGGAAGGTCATAATCAGCAAATTAATGTTAGGAGTACTGTTGGTGTTGGCTCTACATTTTCGTTTATTTTAGAAAAGGGAAAATAATTTCTTCCAATTTATAATTTGCTTTTCTGGTCTGGAAAATCCAGTGTAATTTTCACTTTCTATTATTGCTTTCTCAAAATTAAATTTATTCTGATTTTGATAATAACAAATATTTTTTTGATATAGTTCTTTCGATAAATATTCTTGTTCAGTTTGTCCTGGGGTTGGGATAAAGAACGCTTTACTTCTAAGCTTTTCTAGATCCATAATTGTTGAATATCCAGGCCTGCATATTATTAGTTTTGACTGTAAGATCACCTTATTTAATTCTTCAGTGCCTAAATGTGATTTAATAGTAAGATTGCCTATTTGGCTGGTGTTATTTAACTCTGGCTTTCCTAATACAATAAGAGATCTTTCTGTTCTGCCTTGTAAAGCTTTTGTCAGACCCCGTTCCAATATCTCCCTTTGAGTTTCAGGGCCAGAAACTATTGCAAGAAAATCATATTTTTTTGCCATTTTTTCATATTCAAATCGAGACTGCGTCCCTATATATATAGTGTTATTTGGAAGTATATTTGGCCTGGACAACTTGCCGGCCAGATTATTTTCTTTGTTATCTATTACCCAGCAGACATTAAATCTATTTATGTATCTATAATTAAATTGTTGAATCTTTTTAGTAAAATAAGGACTCTTTATCTCTAGTTGATGTGTAATAAATACACAGGGAATTTTTATGGCATGAAGTCCAAAGCGATTATCTGAAATTACCCCATCAATTTTATAATCTTTAATTATATCATTTAGAGTGGTATTTTCTTTCTTAATATTCCATATAATTTTTGGAACTTGTAAAAGCATATTTATACTCATTGCTAGATAGCTAGAATATTTTATGTTATAACCTGGAAGACGAATTATTTCTAATTTTGGAAATTCTTTACTTAAAAGATGTAGGGGTCTCCCATCAGCAGCAATTACTACTGTAAAATTATTAGCAATCAATGCTTTAATGATAGGAATGCATCTTGTAGCGTGTCCTATCCCCCAATCAAGTGGGGCTAACAGAATTCGTTTTTTTGATTTCACAGGCCGAAAATACTTAAAACAAACTATTTTTGTCTTAAAATAAAAATTTTGGGAAAAAATAAATTAAAAAAGTTTGCTCAGATGCAGAATTTCTCTCATGTTGAGCAACCTAATTTGGAGGTATTAGAAAAAGGGTATGCTTTAAAGGGCAATTGGAGAAATGATTTCTTTAAAAATAATAATCCGTTGGTGTTAGAGCTAGGATGTGGGATGGGGGAATATAGTGTTGGATTAGCAGAAAAGTTCCCAGAAAAAAATTTTTTGGGGATAGATATAAAAGGTGCAAGGATTTGGCAGGGGGCCGTTGAAGCTTTAAAAAAGAAGATAAATAATGTTGGTTTCTTGCGTATTCGTATTGATTGGATTGAGAAATGTTTTGATAAAAATGAGATAGATGAGATTTGGATTACTTTCCCTGATCCTCAACTAAAAAAAAAGCGAGGGGTGAAACGATTGACTCATCCTGTTTTTTTAAAAAGATATGAGCAAATATTAAAGAAAAAAGGATCGATACATCTCAAGACGGATAGCCAATTTTTACATGGATTTACTCTAGGAGTTATTGCTGGGGAGAGACATGTTTTAGAGGATAGTACACATGACTTGTATGGGTCTTCAGTCTTAAGAGATCATATGGAAATCAAAACACATTACGAAAAAATCTATTTAGACGAAGGTTTGCCTATCACTTATTTGAGGTTTCAATTAAAATAATGTAAAAAGGTTATTTTTCTTAAGAAATATATTATAAAGACTTATATTTACCAACAAATTATTTTATGAGACTTACTAAAGAAATTGTTTTTCAAGCACTTTCTAATATAACATTGCCAAATGAAGGCCAAAGTATTGTTGATAGTGGGGCTATAAAAAATGTCCAGATTTTTGGAAATGATGTGGAGATTGATGTGGAGGTTAAGATTCCAACTTTTCAATATAAAAAAAAGGTAGAAGTAGAATGCATTAAAGCTATACATGATTATGCTTTTGAAAAATCAAAAGTGAAGGTGAATTTGATTGTTAATGCGCCTAAGAAAGAGGTTAAGATAAAAGGAAATGCTATTCCTGGCGTCAAGAATATTATTGCTATTTCTTCAGCAAAAGGAGGCGTTGGTAAATCAACTATAGCAGCTAACTTTGCAGTTGCTCTAGTAGATTTAGGCTATAAAGTAGGGATTATAGATGCAGATATTTATGGGCCGTCTATGCATATCATGTTTGGTTTGGAGGGGGAGATTCCTGAAGCTATAAATATTGATGGAAAATCAAAGATTAGACCTTTAGAAAGTTATGGAGTTAAGCTACTTTCTATAGGATTTTTTGCTCAAAGTCAGCAGGCAGTAGTTTGGAGAGGTCCCATGGCTTCAAAAGCATTAAATCAATTGCTCTGGGATACCCATTGGGGGGAGTTAGATTATCTGGTAGTGGATTTACCACCTGGAACCGGAGATGTCCATTTATCTTTAGTTCAATCTATTCCTTTAACAGGAGCTGTTGTTGTCAGTACTCCACAAAATATTGCGCTTGCAGATGCCAAAAAAGGGGTAAATATGTTCCAAATGGATAGTATTAATGTACCTGTGTTAGGAATAGTAGAGAATATGGCTTATTTTACTCCTGAGGAATTGCCAGATAATAAATATTATATCTTTGGTAAAGAAGGAGCGAAAGGATTAGCTGAGCAAATGGAGATAGAATTTTTGGCTCAAATACCTTTAGTCCAATCAGTTAGAGAGGCTGCAGACGCAGGTAGGCCAGCAGTATTGCAAGGGTCTACTCCTATAGCCTTAGAGTTATTATATATGACAAAGAGTATATTAGCATCAATTAATAAAAGAAATGTTAATTTAGCACCAACTAAAGCAGTAGAATTAACTAACTCAAAAGGCTGTTCAGCTAAATAGAATATTATATGGGAATTATTACAGACAAGAAAATCATTACTAAGATTACGAATGCGCTTGCAGAAATTAGACCATTTTTAGAGGATGATGGTGGGGATATTAATTTTGTAGAGTTAAC
>PCBP01000042.1 GCA_002730985.1 Flavobacteriales bacterium
AAGAAAAGGCAAGCAAATGCGCCCTATGTTTGTTTTCCTTTCTGCAAAAATTTTTGGAGAAATTGATGAAAAAACTTATCGGGCAGCATCAATGATTGAGCTCTTACATACCGCTACTTTAGTGCATGATGATGTTATTGATGAGGCTAATTTCAGAAGAGGGGTGTTTTCAATTAATGCTCTTTGGAAAAATAAAATTGCTGTTTTAGTTGGAGACTTTCTTCTAAGCAGAGGATTATTGCTAGCTGTAAAAAACAAAGAGTTTGATTTATTAGAAATAATGAGTAAAGCTGTTCAACAGATGAGTGAAGGAGAGCTTTTACAAATTGAAAAATCAAGAAAATTAGACATTAATGAAGAGGTCTATTTTAATATAATACGTCAAAAAACCGCCACATTAATTGCTGCATGTTGTTCTAGCGGAGCGGTCTCAGTAGGGCAAAAAAAAGAAATTGTAAACAAAATGAATTTATTTGGAGAAAAAGCGGGTATTGCCTTTCAAATTAAAGATGATTTATTTGACTATACACAAAGTTCATTAATAGGTAAGCCAACGGCAATTGATATAAGAGAGCAAAAAATGACACTTCCATTGATTTATACTCTTAACTCAGTTGATGTTAAATTGAAGAAACATATCCTAAATATTGTAAAAAATCATCATAAAAATGACAAGAAAGTGAGTGAAGTAATTAATTTAGTTAAAAAACATGGAGGGCTTAAATATGCAGAAGAAAAAATGAATTTCTATCATAAAGAAGCTATACGTATCCTCGATGACCTTGAACATAATACAGCTAATCAATCATTAAGATTACTGTTGGATTATGTGATATATAGAAAAAAATGATCCCTCAAGAAACCATAGATAAAATCTTCGAGACAGCTCGAATTGAGGAGATTGTTAAAGATTTTGTTGATCTCAAAAAAGCTGGGGTAAACTACAAAGGAAGGTGCCCTTTCCACGATGAAAAAACTCCTTCCTTTATTGTGTCCCCAACTAAAGGCATTTACAAATGTTTTGGATGTGGAAAAGGCGGAAACAGCATAATGTTCATCCAAGATTTACAAGGAGCAAATTATCCTGAAGCGTTAAGATATGTCGCTGAAAAATATAATATCGAAATTATTGAAGAGCAACTTACTCCTCAACAAGAAAGTAAGCTTTCTGCAAAAGAAGGTCAGTTTATTGCCACAAAATTTGCCAGTGAATACTTTCAAAACACACTTTGGGAGACAGAAGAGGGTAATTCAATTGGATTAAGTTATTTTAAAGAACGGGGGTTTACAAAAGAAATCATAAAACAATTCAAACTTGGTTATAGCCCTAAAAAACAGCACTCATTTGAAAAAGCTGCAATTAAAGCTGGTTATGATAAAGATGTTTTAATTGAATCTAGTCTAATTGGAGTCAATCAAGAAGGGGAAAGTTATGATAAATTTCGAGAAAGAATTATATTCCCAATACACTCATATTCAGGAAAAGTAATTGGTTTTGGAGGCAGAGCCTTTAATCCTAATAATAAATCAAAATACCTTAACTCCAGTGAAACCTTAATTTATGATAAATCAAAGGTTCTATATGGATTAAATATTGCAAAACAAGCAATAAGCAAGATTAATAAATGCTTTATAGTAGAAGGTTATACTGATGTTATTGCAATGCATCAAAATGGCATTACGAATGTAGTTTCTGCTTCTGGAACAGCATTAGGAGCCTACCAGATTAGTCTTATTAAACGTTCAACCAATAATGTTATTTTATTATTTGATGGGGATAGTGCAGGAATAAAAGCCAGTATTCGTTCAATAAATATTTGTTTAAAAGCAGAAATGAATGTGAAACTAGCCTCCTTCCCTGAAGGAGAAGATCCTGATTCCTACTCCAAAAAACTAACCACTAATGAGTTTCAGGACTACTTAGATAAAACATCTGTAAATTTTGTTGATTATCTAATAGATATTTACAAACTCAAAGAAGAAAAAGATCCTGCAGAAATCATTGAAATTAAAAAGAAAATTATCTTAAGCATTTCTGAGATACCTGATGTTTTTAGTAGAGAAGAATATTGTAAAATTTATCACGGTAAATTAGGCGTTTCCGAACAGGCTATTTTGCAACAAGTCAGTAAAGCAAGAGCAATGAACAAGAGCGTTTTATCAAGCAGGGTTAGAAGCCGCCCCAGTTCAGGAACAACACAAAAAAAATATAGCAGCAGGCCTGCTGAAAAAAAACTACAAAAACAGGAAGAGGAAGTTTTAAGGCTTTTAATTAATTATGGAAACGAAACTTTTGTAAGTCAAGATGAGAAAATAAGTGTTTCTGGAATGATAATCAATGAGTTACAGGAAGACGAAATTCAATTTACTAACTCTCAATACCAAAAATTATATACTGCAATTATTCATAATATTGAAGATGCTGGATTAATTGACCTTCAAAAACTAACTAATAGCTCTGATGATGAAATTAGTAAACAAACCGTTGATTTAATTGCGGAAGCTCATAGTATCAGTAAAAATTGGAAACAAAGACATAATATAATAACTGGTAGAGAAGATGAAAAATTACACAAAACAACTGAGAAAGCAATTTTATCTTTTAAAAAAGGGATTGTAGATCTTAAAATATCCGATTTACAACAAAAATTACAAGCTGAAGATATTAATAAAGATGAAATGAAAAAGCTAAGTGAACTAACTAAATTAAAAACTCAAATTGCTAAGCTTTTAGGAAGAAATATTGGCTAAATAGCCGGCTTGATTAAGATTCTAAAAACATATAAAATTCACTTAATATCAAGCAGCATAAGTTGCAAATTTTTTCTCCCATTCCATTCATTTTCTTGAATGGAATAACATATGTCAAACTCTTGAGAATCCTTTATTTTTTCAAACTCCCCCCCCAGTCTAAAACCAATACCCGGAATTGATCCTCTGGAATTTTTAGCATTAATTCTTAAATGTGATTTATCAGATCCTAACTTTTTCCCATAGCCATTATCTATAACTCCTTTACTAATAAAAACAGGTGACGCATTAAGTGGGCCAAAAGGGGCGAATTGTTTTATTATTCTGTAGAGTTTTTCATCTATATCATTTATATCAATTTCCATGTCAAC
The DNA here is from genome assembly GCA_002730985.1 of Flavobacteriales bacterium. Taxonomy (GTDB): domain Bacteria; phylum Bacteroidota; class Bacteroidia; order Flavobacteriales; family BACL11; genus BACL11. The sequence continues at coordinate 3,123 of PCBP01000042.1, forward strand.
CTCAATTTTTGGCTTAAGCTGATCTTTAGTGATTTTTTCGGCAACTGCAATTTCAAATGCGTCAATAAAGGCATTCAGATTCTCTTTTTTAACACTTAATCCTGCCGCATACTTATGTCCTCCAAATTTTTCACATAAATGAGAGCATTTTGAAATTGCTTCATATAAATTAAAATCATGCACTGAACGGGCAGATCCTGTAAGTATACCATCTATTTCAACAAGCACAATTGTTGGCTTATAATGCATCTCAATTAATCGAGATGCAACAATCCCAACAACGCCTTTGTGCCATTTCTTACTAAAGACAACAGTTGATTTTTTATTTTCATCAATCATTTCAATAGCTTCCTTAGTTATAATTTGATCTAAGTCCTTTCTGGAATTATTATGTGCCTCTATTTCTTTAGCAAATAATTTTGCCCGATCATAATCTTCTTCAACTAAAATATCAACTGCTTTTTTAGCATGATCTATTCTCCCTGAGGCATTTATTCTTGGAGCAATTTTGAAAACTAAATCTGACATTGTAAGTTTTTTAGCTTTATTAAATGTGCTCATTAAAGCTTCTAATCCAACTCTTGGCTTTGAGTTAATTTGTTTTAGGCCGTAAAATGATAAAACTCTATTTTCTTCGTTCAAAGGAACAATGTCCGCAGCAATACTTACCGTAACAAGATCCAAATATTCAATTATTTGATCAAATGAAATATTGTTTTTTATACAATATGCCTGAATCAATTTAAATCCAACGCCACAACCTGACAACTCTTTATATGGATAGTGGCAGTCAAATTGCTTTGGATTTAAAACTGCTATTGCATTTGGCGTTTTATCAGAAGGAGTGTGATGATCACATATAATAAAATCAATATCCCTTTTGTTGGCATAATCAATCTGCTCAATAGCTCTAATACCACAATCTAACGCTATAATTAGTGAAAAACTATTCTGACAAGCATAATCAATTCCTTTTAGTGAGATTCCATATCCTTCGTCATATCTACAAGGGATATAGTAGTCGATATTATTATTGAATCGTTTTAAAAAAGAATACATCATAGCAACAGATGTCGTGCCATCAACATCATAATCTCCATACACTAAAATTTTTTGATTTTTATTAAGTGCCATTTCAATTCTTGCAACAGCCTGGCGCATATTTTTCATCAAAAAAGGGTCATTTAAATCAGCTAAATCTGGTCTAAAAAATAATTTTGCTTTATCAAATGTTTCAATGCTTCTTAATGCCAATAAATGAGCTACAATTTCACTTACATGTAAATCTTTAGCAAGCTGTTTGACAATCTCTAATTTAGATTCTTTAACTTCCCATCTTTTATCCATTATCTCATGATTTTTGTTTGAGTAAGAATAGAATACTTATGAATCAATTCAAAAATCTCAGCTACCATTTGACTGTCTAATTTGAGAGTGTGAGCACTTGATTTTCTGCTTTTCAGAATTTCAAACCATCTTTCAATCTGAAAAATAGTTAATTTGTTTTTATTTTTAAAATTAGCAATTATCTCAACAATTTTTTTTCTGTCATTTAACAGCTCTATAATCTGATGGTCTAATAAATCAATCTGGTTTCTAAATTCTAATAACTCATCTTTAAAAGCCTCATCTCTTAATTTAGCATCTCTAAAAATTAAATTATTTAAAATATTTTTTAATTCTTTAGGGCTAATTTGTTGTTGCGCATCACTTAGAGCCTTTGAAGGGTTATTGTGAGTCTCAATCATTAAACCATCCAAATTAATATCCATTGCAGTTTGTGATACATCCTCAATTAATGATGCTTTACCGGCTATGTGAGAGGGATCACAAATAATGGGCAAATTACGCACCTCTTTTCTTAATTTTATTGGCATTTCCCACTTAGGGTCATTTCTAAAAGCAGATTCCTTATAATTATAAAAACCTCGGTGAATTGCGGCAAGCTTATTAACTCCAGCCTTATTTAACCTCTCTAAGGCTCCTAACCACAACCCCATTTCGGGATGTATTGGATTCTTCACAAATACAGGAATATCTACACCTTTAAGGGCTTCCGAAATTTCTTGAATATAAAATGGATTTACAGTCGTTCTAGCGCCTATCCATAGCATATCAATTCCAGCTTCTAAACAGAGGTTAACATGATTTGCAGTTGCAACTTCAGTTATAACTTTTAATCCTGTCTCTGATTGCACTTTTTGCAACCACTTAAGAGCAATTTCTCCAACGCCTTCAAATGACCCTGGACTTGTTCTTGGTTTCCAAACACCAGCTCTAAACACATCTGATGTTTCTTTAATCTCATGTGCAATTTTGAGCATCTGAAATTCCGATTCCCCGCTACAAGGACCAGCAATAAGATATGGTTTTTTTGCTATAATTTTTTCTATCTTCATTTCTTTCCTTCAACTGTAATTACAAATTCACCTTTTGGTTTTTTCTGTTGAAAATGGAATACTAAATCATTAGCAGTGCCTCTTACTGTTTCTTCAAAAAGTTTACTTATTTCTCTTGAAACAGATAGTTTTCTGTCTGCTCCAAAATATTCAACAAAATTACTCAATGTCTTTACAATCCTATGAGGAGACTCGTAAAAAACCATTGTTCTCTCCTCTTTTTTTAAAGCCTCCAATCTTGTTTTTCGGCCTTTTTTTGCAGGTAAAAACCCCTCAAAAACAAATTTCTCACTTGGCAAGCCAGAATTTACTACTGCTGGAATCAAAGCTGTTGCCCCTGGCAGACAACAAACTGCAAGCCCTTCTTTAATACATTCACGAACAAGTAGAAATCCTGGATCTGAAATAGCTGGAGTTCCTGCATCAGAAATTAAAGCTAGTTTGGCACCTGATTTTAATCTTTCAATATGTTTTGATACAACTTTATGCTCATTATACATGTGAAAAGACAATAATGGTGTGTCAATATTATAATATGAGAATAACTTATTGGAAGTTCTCGTATCCTCTGCTAATACTAAATCTGCTTCTTTAAGCAATCTAATAGCTCTTAAAGTTATATCCTCTAAATTCCCAATTGGAGTTGGTATAATATATAATTTTGACATATTACAAAGCTAGATAAATAGTGGGTAAAATTCTAATTTAGGGGAGATCCTTATTGTAGGAGCGGGGAAATGAAAATAATTAATCCAATGTTTTACTTTTTTGCCTACTGGAGAATTCCAGTTTTTTAATATTTTAGGAATATCATAATCCAACGCAATATAAAATTCATTATTTCCTCCAGTTTTAGTGTTATTATCGTTTAAATACTGATTGTCGTCTAATCCGAAACCAATAGCTACATTCAGCCAATCAGGCCAACAGCAAGTTTGCATAAAGTGATTTACATCAAACGTTACCCAATATGTTTGATTAGGATAATCATCTTGCCAAGCATACCTATCTATTTCTTTTCCTCTTTGCCTATCTAAATCCCAATAAATATCCGAGTGCTTATAATAAGAAAATTTAAAATTAATTGCTTTCAAATCATCATTATAGTGCTGAACTAATGGCCATAGTGCCCCCACAGAACCTGTTGCTAAATCCCATTTACTAAACCCCCAGTAAGGAGCATAAGCGTCTTTTACCTCAATGGCTAACTGCAATCCAGATCCAAATACTGCTCCGTACCAAAGGGATTTTTTTTTGCTAACTCCTGCCCACTGCATTGAAGATGAAAAAATATCAGAGGACTGTAAGCCTCCCATAAAATGCCCTAATTTATCAATATTTAAAGCATAAGTTAAATCAGCACCATCATCAAAATGAAACGGAATTTGTTTTTCAGACCACCAAGAATTTTGTATATACCAATAAGATCCTCCAAGAGCTATAGCAAGACTGCTCCCAACTATAACAACACGTTTTTTATTAACTTTTAAACTGTCATTTTGACTAAAAACATTTCGCCCTGAAAAAATGAAAATTACAATTAAAAACAAACTTTTAAATTTCATAAGTATTGAAATTGCTTTTTATACTTTTGTTAGCAAACTTAACAAAAGAAATCCTTACAGATGTTTTTAGAATCACATATAGATCAACCAATGCAAAAGGGTTGTATTGAAGTTATTTGTGGATCTATGTTCTCTGGCAAAACTGAAGAGCTAATCAGAAGGTTAAAAAGAGCAGAATTTGCTAAATTAAAAACAGCTGTTTTTAAACCTCAATTAGACGTTAGGTATGACAACAAACATGTTGTCTCACATGATTCAAACACAATTGTTTCAACCCCTGTATCCTCTCCTTCTGAAATATTAGATTTAGCCAATGACTCCGAAGTTGTCGCAATTGATGAAGCTCAATTTTTTAACACTAATCTTGTTGATGTTTGTAATAAACTTGCAAACCAAGGGAAAAGAGTAATTATTGCAGGGCTTGATATGGATTTCTTAGGGAAGCCATTTGGAGCGATGCCAAAGATTCTAGCAATTGCTGAGCATATTACAAAGGTTCATGCTATCTGTATTGATTGCGGAGAAATTGCAAATCATTCTTTCAGGCTTAACAAAAATAAAGACCTAGTCCAATTGGGTCAAAAAGATGAATATAAGCCTCTTTGTAGACAATGCTTCGTTAACAATATTTAATGAGCATTGCAAACGAAACCATATTGCATGTTGATTTAGGGAAACTAGAAGAGAATTTTAATTATCTGAAAAGTAAATTAAAGCCGAAAACTAAAATTATTGGTGTCGTTAAAGCTTTTGCTTATGGACATGGAGATATAGAAATATCGAAAAAATTAATAGAGCTTGGGGTTTATGCTCTTTGGGTTAGTGATTTTGAAGAGGGACTAGTTCTTAGGAAATCTGGCATTAAAACAAAAATTATTGTTGCAAACCCTGGCATAAAAAGCTATAATGAAATTATTAAATATAAGCTAGATGTTGTTTTATACAACGATAAATTATTGGATTTGTATTGCTCAAATAAAAAACCCGTAAATGTTCATGTAAAATTTAATACCGGAATGAATCGCTATGGATTTAACTCGAATAATATCAGGTCCATTATTTCAAAAATACAGCACAATAATCATTTGAATTTGGTTTCCATATGTTCTCATTTGGCAGCCTCTGACAATGAAAAAAAAACTGTTTTTACTCTACAGCAGAGCAAAAAATTTAAATTGATTTCAGAAAGATTTGAACTTCTTTTAGGCAGGAAAATAGACAGGCATTTGCTAAACTCTAATGGCGTGCTAAATTTCATCAACTATCAAATGGAAAGTGTTCGCTTAGGAATTGGACTATATGGATCTAGTAATGATATTAATTTAACGCCAATTAGTTCTCTTACTAGTCCTATTACTCAAATAAGAACTATAAAGAGAGGGGAGGGGATTGGTTATGGGGTCTCCTTTATTGCAGAGAAAGACATGAAAATTGGCATCATCCCTGTTGGTTATGCAGATGGGATGAATAGACAGTTGGGAAATAATATTGGCAGCGTTTTTATTAATAATTACGAGTGTGCTATTATTGGAGAAATTAGTATGGATAGCTTTGCAATTGATATTACAAGTTGTAATGCGAATGAAGGGGATTTAGTTGAGATTTTTGGGAGACGGCTTACCGTCTCTAAAATTGCGGAACAAATAAACACCATCCCTTATGAAATATACTCAACTCTAAACAGGCGAATTAAGAGAGTTTATTTTGACTGATTCTCCCAATTAACAAAACATAAAATAACGCATAAAAAGCTACTCCAGCTTGTCTTTCTAAAATTGATTCTGTTAAGCAACTCGCTCCTACAATAAATAAAAATGATATAGCCAAATAATCTTTCTTTTTTATGGATAAATAAACAGGATAAATCATAAGAAAACATAAGATTAAAAATCCAAAAACTCCAATTGCACCAAATGTTTGAAGGTACTGATTATGAAAATTATACTTCCTTTGATAGGCTATATTATAGTGATGGATTCTTCTTTCTAACAAATTCTTAGAATAAACACTCAATTGCTTTTCATGAATGTTATGAATGAAAATTGAATCCTGTTTTGACAAAAAAGCTCCGTTGTTACTTTTTTGTGTTTGAGAAACTTTACTTTCAGCTAAATTTTCAGTAATAGGATCCCCTGAAATTAATCTAAAATATCTTGCTGCCAAAGCATCTGTAACGTCTCCAGAACCTGTGCCAATAAGCCAATTGTTTTTAATCACCTCTAGCCCCTCCTTCCAAATGAATTTTCTAGCATCATAATTGCCATTATCCTCTCTAAGACTATTAATCTGAGAAACTGTTTTGTCATATCTTGAATTTAATGTTGACGGAATAGTTATAATCAGATATGAAGCCCCAAAAATAAACAACGTATATAAAAGCCCAAGAGCTGCCTTCTTTTTCTTATAATAATAAGGTATAAGATAAGCAGGCACTAAAAATGCCATTATTAATATTTGCATTCTTGATGAAAGTAAAAACACGAATATCAGCTGAATGATAACCGCAGAGTAGGCCATCCATTTAGAAACAAGATTCTTGTCTTTAGAAAAGAGATATGCAAATAATGCAATTGAAAAGCATGTAAACATTGACTGAGCTGAAGTGTGCATATTTAGGCTTAAATTGCTATAATATAACTTGTCAATATTATTAGTTGCAAGATACAGCGAGTACGCCTTAAAAAAAGAATAAAGATTTAAAACTAATGACGATAAAGCAAAAGATAAAAAAACTTGATTTAATTGCTTTTTTGAAAGATTATTTTGAGAAAGAATGACTATTGGTAAAATTAATAGTGGTAACTTCAATATCACATCAGCAAAAGCTACAGCACTATTATCAGACCAAAAAAAGCTCATACAGTACAAGAAATAAAAAACTGTTAATCCAATTGCAAAAATGTTTTTCTTTAGCTTTATGAACTTCTGCTTAAAACCTTTACTTATTAGCCATTGCAAAAAAAGTATAGCAATAGCAATTTTATAGATTACAATTTGCAATCCTATTCCAATTGAGAGTAGTAATAATAAGAAAAAATAAATCTGTTTATCTTTAATAAATGATAACACTACTCAATTTTTAAAATCTCATTATACTGCTCTCTGTCGTTTAGTATCTCAATTGCTTTTTCAACCTCAACATCAAAATTTAATCCCGCTTTGATTCTGCCTTTTTGATAATAATACCTGCTCAAAATTTCAGCTGTTAATATTTCTTTAATACTATTTTTATGTTTTTGCAAATCATCATTTTTGTTTTCCTGCATTTTTGCAAATAAAGCATCATACTCTTCAGATAACTTAGAAAAATATTCTTCAACTTCAGCTTTCTTTTTTAACTTATCCAATACAGTCTCTGTTTCTGTTTTATATGAGTATTCTTTATCAGCAAGATATGTTTTAAAGTTTTTAAAGTCTTCATTAGAAAATACAAAATTTTTAGAAATTGAATCGTGCGTAAAACGATACTCAGTAGAGTAATCAAAAAATAATCGTTCTTTTAACAAGGAGGCAATAATCATCCCGTATTTATCAGGCTCTATTACAATGTCGGGCAAGATCCCTCCACCATCTTTAACTACCCTGCCGTTTTTTGTAAAAAATGAAGTCATCAAAGAATCCGGTACTTTACCAACACTTCCATCTTCATTTCTACCAGAATAATCTAGTGCTTGTATACATCTTCCGCTTGGTATATAATATTTAGCAATAGTTAATTTTAATTGTGCATTGTAAGATAATTTTCTTGTTTGCTGTACCAGCCCTTTGCCATAACTTCTTTGTCCAATTACAACCCCTCTATCAAGATCTTGAATAGCTCCAGAAACAATTTCAGAAGCTGAAGCGGAGGATGAGTTTATTAAAGCTACTAATGGCACTTTGATGTCTAATGGTTTTCGATTTGCAAAATAAGATTTGCTTCTCGATTTGATCCTTCCTTTTGTACTTACCACTTCTTCTCCTTTCTCTACAAATAAATTTACAATATCAACAGATTCATTTAACAGTCCTCCAGGGTTGCTTCTTAAATCTAAAATTAGTCCTTTTAATTCTTGTTCTTTTTTAAGCTCTATAATTGCATTTTTCAAATCATTTGCACAGCTCCTAGTAAATGACCTTAGGCGTATATATGCAATTCCTTCCTGAATATATTCTGAGTAAGTAACGCTTGGAATAGAGATCTTCTCTCTGTCAAAACTCACCTCAAATGGAGTTTCCAAATAAGGGCGATCAATTAATACCGTAACCGATGTATTTGGTTGGCCTTTTAATACCTTACTAACCTCCTCTGTTGTTTTTCCTTTAGCGCTTACCCCATTGATTTCTAATATTTTATCGCCAGCCATAAGGCCTGCTTTTTGGGCCGGAAAATTTTCATACGGTTCAGAGATAACAACATAATCGTCTACTTTGGTAATCATTGCGCCAATACCCCCATACTGGCCAGTAGTCTGGAATTTAAAATCTTCCATCTCTGATTCAGGAATATACGTTGTATAGGGGTCTAATGATTTTAGCATCTCATCAATCCCTTTTTTCATTAAATCCCCCGGATTAGTTTCATCTACATAAAATATATTGAGCTCCTTATACAGGGTTGTGAAAATATCAAGGTTTTTAGAAATCTCAAAATAATTATCTGCAAAACCTACCGAAATAATTGACGTAATAGCTAAACTTATCGCTAAAAATAAGATTTTTATTTTTTTACTCATGCTTTTTTATTTATGGGACAGGATCGTGCCCATGCCCGCCCCAAGGATGGCAACTAAAAACTCTTTTTATTGTTAGTACTGCCCCCTTCCAAGGGCCATATTTTGTAATTGACTCTAGTCCATATTGTGAACAAGTTGGTCTGTATCTACATCTTGGGTGTAATAATGGTGACAATGCTTTTTGGTATAAAACAATTACTGCTCTAAAAAAAAAGGAAACCACTAATTTCATAGCTCATTAATTAAACGGATTAAAAGTAAATTTATTTTTTGTTCTAAAATAATATAATCTAAACTTTCTTCTTCTTGATAAATTATTGCTAAATTTAATTGTTTGTTGTTACTTTCTAAAAAAAATTCTAACTGTTTTTTGTGAATACGATATGCCTCTTTGATTTTTCTTTTTATAGAATTTCTTTTTACTGCTAATTTAACTCTTTTTTTAGAAACCACAACTAAAGATTTCACAAAAACATGATCATTATTTTCTTCAAAACACCAAATAGCCCTAAAAGGTTTTTCTGAAATAAATTTCCCATTTAAAAACAATCTTTCAATAGCCTTTTCACTACACAATTTTTGTTTTTTTGGAAATTTAAACATTTTTTAAAGGTATAAAAAAAGGAGCCCATAAGCTCCTTTTAAAAATTTCTTTGCAAACTACTATCTTCTTCTTTTATTCGCTTCTTTTATATATTGATCCAGTGCCATTAACATAGAGGGGGCTTTTTTATTGGGAGCTAAAATGTCGGCCCTCAGGCCATTGTCTTCAACTGACTTCATAGTTGTTGGGCCAAATACTGCCAATCTAGTTTCTTCTTGTTTAAAATCAGGGAAATTTTCTAATAGCGATTTAACTCCTGTTGGACTAAAGAACACCAGAATATCATACTTTATATCTGTCAAATCAACCAAATTAGAACAAACAACTTTATACATTTGAGCCTTGGTATAATCCAAGCCGCTTGCTTCTAATGATGTATTTATGTTGTTTTTAAGCAAATCAGAACAAGGAAAAATAAACTTAGCCTCTTTGTGTTTTTGCATAACAGGAATTAAGCTTGCTAAAGTTTGCTCTCCAGTAAAAATTTTACGCTTGCGAAATGGAATAAAATTTTGTAAGTAATGAGCAATTGCTTCAGATACACAAAAATACTTTGTGAAATCAGGCACTCTTAGTCTCAGCTTTTCCATCATGCCAAAATAATGATCCATCGCTTTTTTTGAGGTAAAAATCACTGCGTCATGATTTAATATCGAAATTCTCTGCTCTTTAAACTCCATTGCAGAAATTTCTTTTAAGTGCATAAATGGTCTAAACTCAATTTTAACTTTATGCTTTTTTTCCAATGCCACATAAGGTGATTTTCCTTCTGGCTTGGGCTGTGTGATCAAAATTGTTTTAACTTTCTTCTTTACTTCAACCATTTATTTGTTCTTGTATTTAATAAATTGCCCCCTTTACTAGTATAAGAAGAGGAAAGATTTCAAGTGTGCAAAGATACAAAAAAATATAACCCTGAGGAAGCCCAAAAGATTTTGTGCCTATTTTCCAAAGCCAAAACAATTTAAGAATTAAAAGACTCATAACTAATACTAACGAAGCGACTAGCAAAGAAGATGCTATGTCAAAACTAAAAAAATACATACATAATACTAAAGGAGATAATACAAAGCCTAAAGCTCTGTCAAAAAGCAAAGAAAAAAATATAGTTAATCTAGCAAGGCTCTTAAATTTAAACAAAAATCCTAAAGTTTTTACACATATTAATTTAAGCAAAAAAAATACTGCAACTAATAGAGATGCAAAAACAATTTCCCGCAAATCAATTATTTCTTCAAATTTAACAATTATAAGAGTAAAATTTATCGTCATTAACAAAAACGTAAGCAAATTAACCCTTTCTGTAAATGCGTTATCCTCTCTTAAGTATTGATTAGCATATCTTTGTGCAAACACGCTCATAAACAACAATCTAGCATGTTTCCAATACAAACCTTTTATTAAAGCTATAAGCAAAAAAGAAACAAGTAATAAGATAAAAAAAACATCTTGATTGTATATTGTTTTAGTTAATGATAGCATTTGATCTTTAATATAGCACAAAGATATGTTTTATGCATAGTATCTTTTCATTTAAAAAAATTACTTTTGTCAAAAAAATCAACAATATTATGTCACAAGATTTATATCAAGCTCCTGATTATTTTCTAATGGATGAACTTCTAACTGAAGAGCATAAATTAGTTAGAGATGCTGCTAGGGAATGGGTAAAAAGAGAGGTCTCTCCTATCATTGAAGATGCGTGTCAGAAAGCAGAATTTCCAAATCAAATTATAAATGGTTTGGGTGAAATTGGTGCTTTTGGGCCATATATTCCCTCTAAATATGGCGGACCTGAACTAGATCAAATTTCTTATGGGCTTATAATGCAAGAACTCGAAAGAGGTGACAGTGGGGTTCGATCAACCGCATCAGTTCAGTCATCACTAGTAATGTATCCAATTTGGAAATACGGAAGTGAAGAGCAAAAACAAAAGTTTTTGCCAAAATTAGCAACAGGAGAATTTATGGGCTGTTTTGGCCTGACTGAACCAGACCATGGATCAAATCCCGGAGGAATGACCACTAATATAAAAGAAGTGGGAGAGTATTATCTTCTAAATGGTGCTAAAATGTGGATCTCAAACTCACCATTTGCCGATATTGCTATAGTGTGGGCAAAAAATGAAGACGATAGAATCAAAGGTGTAATTGTAGAAAGAGGGATGGAAGGTTTCACCACTCCAGAAACTCATAACAAATGGAGCTTAAGAGCTTCATCAACTGGAGAATTAGTTTTTGACAATGTAAGAATCCCCAAAGAAAATATTTTGCCTAATAAAGATGGGTTAGGAGCCCCTCTTGGTTGTTTAGACTCTGCTAGATACGGAATCGCATGGGGGACAATAGGAACTGCTATGGATTGTTATGATACTGCCTTAAGATACGCCAAAGAGAGGGTCCAGTTTGGCAAACCAATCGCTGCATTCCAATTACAGCAAAAAAAGTTAGCAGAAATGATTACAGAGATTACAAAGGCACAATTTTTAACTTGGCGATTAGGGGTGCTGAGAAATGAAGGAAGGGCAACTACAGCTCAAATTTCTATGTGTAAGCGCAATAATGTAGATATGGCCTTAAATATTGCTCGTGAAGCAAGACAAGTTTTAGGAGCAATGGGAATTACAGGAGAATACTCTATTATGCGTCACATGATGAATTTAGAATCTGTAATTACTTATGAAGGGACTCATGATATTCATTTACTTATTACTGGACTTGATATAACTGGCGAAAGCGCCTTTAAATAGAAGGGGCCTTTAAAATAGGTGTTTTTTATGATTCTAATCTAGCAGTTCTGCAGCTTCTAGCAATTCGTTATACCATTTTTTACCATATTTTCGAATAAGAGGCTCTTTTAGAAACTTGTAAAGAGGAACTTTTAATTTGCTTCCGCACTCGCATGCTGGTTTGCAAATTTTTATATTCTCATAGTTAACTGCATCAAAATTATTATATTCTTTTATCCTAACTGGAAATAAATGGCAAGAAATAGGTTTTTTAAAATAGGTTTTTCCATCTAAATACGCCTTTTCAATAGCGCATTTTGCAATTCCATTTTCATAATTAACAAAAGCACATTCACGATTTTTTATAAGTGGGGTTGTTAGATCTCCTTCTAAATCGTAAACAGCAACCCCCTGATTTTCTATTGCTTCAATGCCTTCTTCTCTCATATAAGACTTGACATCATCATAAATTTCTTCTAATATTATTTCCTCATCTTTAGTTAGTGGGGCTCCGGCATCTCCTTCAACACAGCAAGCTCCTTTACATAAATTTAAATCGCATACAAAATGTTTTTTAAAAATATCTAAGGCTATTATTTTGTCTTCTACTTGAATCATTGAACAAAAGTACACTTTTGAGAACAGAATTTATATTTTTGTGGTATGGCTAATTATGAAGACATCTTTAAAAAAATAGTTTCACACTGCAAAGAATATGGCTATATATTTCAATCCTCAGAAATTTATGACGGACTAGCAGCAGCTTACGATTATGGCCCTAATGGAGTGGAATTAAAAAATAATATTAAAAACTATTGGTGGAAATTCATGGTTAATATGCATGAAAATATTGTTGGTTTAGATTCTTCTATTTTCATGCATCCTAATACGTGGAAAGCTTCTGGACATTTAGATGCGTTTAACGACCCCTTAATTGACAATAAAGATTCCAAAAAAAGGTATAGGGCAGATATTCTGATTGAAGATCATATTGCTAAAATTGAAGCGAAAATTGAAAAAGATTGTAAAAAAGCGGCTAAGCGCTTTGGGGATAGTTTTAACAAAGAAAAATTTATTAATACAAACGCAAGGCTTCTAGAAAGGAAAACGCAAATTTGTGAGATAAATAAAAGACTCACCAATTGCCTTTCCAATGGAGATTTAAAAAGCGTAAAAAATCTTATTGAAGAATTAGATGTAAAATGCCCGGTTTCTGGGACTAATAATTGGACGGATGTTCGTCAATTTAACCTAATGTTCAAGACGAAAATTGGAGCAACTACTGAAGCCTCTTCTGATTTATATTTGCGTCCAGAAACTGCACAAGGAATCTTTACCAATTTCTTAAATGTTCAGAAAACTGCTCGTATGAAAATCCCTTTTGGGATTGCGCAAATTGGAAAAGCCTTTAGAAATGAAATTATTGCGCGTCAATTTATTTTCCGAATGAGAGAGTTTGAACAAATGGAAATGCAATTTTTTGTAAAGCCTGGTGAAGAAATGAAATGGTATGAGTATTGGAAAGATTTTCGCATGAAATGGCATAACTCTTTAAAAATGGGAAAAGATAATTATCGTTTTCACGATCATGAGAATTTAGCCCATTACGCTAATGCTGCTACTGACATTGAATTTAAATTCCCATTCGGGTTTAAAGAATTAGAAGGGGTTCATTCTAGATCAGATTTTGACTTGAAAGCACACCAAGAGTACTCAGGGAAAAAAATACAATATTTTGATCCTGAACTAGGCGAAAGCTATGTGCCTTATGTAGTAGAAACATCAATTGGTTTAGACAGAATGTTCCTTGCTATATTAAGCTGTTCTTTCCGGGAAGAAGAATTGAAAAATGGTGAAAGTAGAATAGTGTTAAAAATTCCTGCTTTTTTAGCTCCAATAAAAGCGGCTATTCTTCCACTTACCAAAAAAAATGGAATGCCAGAAAAAGCAAGGCAAATAATCAAGTTGCTTCAGCTAGATTTCAATTGCCAGTATGAAGAAAAAGACTCTATAGGAAAAAGATACCGAAGGCAAGATGCAATTGGGACTCCTTATTGTATCACAGTTGATCATCAGACTTTAGATGATAATACAATTACCTTGCGTGATAGAGACACTATGGGACAAGAAAGAGTTCCAATAGAAAAATTGCACTCTATTTTTTCTGATAAAGTAACTGT
>PCBP01000043.1 GCA_002730985.1 Flavobacteriales bacterium
AGGGCAAAATGTAGACTCTTACCTTTGGTATGGAGGAGGTCCTAAAAAATCATTCGAAAAATCAAGTGCTACAGCAAAAAAGAATAGCATAGGATTTTCTAAATTACTAGATAGAGTAGCACAGATAGATCCACGGTTAAGAATAAGATTCTCTACGTCAAACCCTCAAGATATGGGGGTAGATGTAATTGAAGCTATAAATAAACACAAGAACATCTGCAAATATATCCACCTTCCTGTACAGTCGGGAAGCAGTAAAATTCTAAAACTAATGAATCGTGGATATGATAGACATGAATACATCAAATTAATTGATAATATTAAAGAGAGGATTCCTGACTGTGCAATCTCAATGGATATAATTGCAGGGTTCTGTTCTGAAACGGAAAAAAATCACGAAGAAACATTATCATTAATGGATTATGTAAAATATGATTTTGGATATATGTTTAAATATTCAGAACGACCTAAGACCCCAGCTGCAAGAATGAAAGATGATATCCAAGAAAGAACAAAACAAAGAAGGCTTGCTGAAATTATCGAAAAACAACAAGCGCATTCTTTTTTACACATGAAAGCAAAAATTGGACAAACTTTAGAAGTACTTATTGAGGGGGATTCTAAGAAATCCGATAAACATTTTTATGGAAGAACAACCTTCAACTCAACTGTTATTTTTCCAAAAGACAAATATAAAATCGGAGATTATGTAATGGTAAAAATTAAAGATTGTACTTCTGCAACCTTAAAAGGTGAAATAATTTAACTATGAACACACAACAAGCAAAACAAAGATTTGGTATTATAGGTAGCAGTCCTGAATTAGAGCGTGCTATTGATGTTTCATTGCAGGTAGCTCCAACTGACATTTCCATTCTAGTTGTTGGAGAAAGTGGAACAGGAAAAGAAAGTATCCCAAAAATAATCCATCAGAACAGCAGAAGAAAACACAAACCATATATTGCAGTAAATTGCGGAGCAATACCAGAAGGCACTATAGATTCTGAACTTTTTGGGCATGAAAAAGGCTCATTCACTGGTGCTCATGATAGTAGAAAAGGATATTTCGAAGCTGCTAATGGAGGAACTATTTTCTTAGATGAAGTTGGCGAATTACCTATTGCCTCACAAGCCAGATTATTAAGAGTGCTGGAAAATGGAGAGATAATGAAAGTAGGGGCATCAAAAGAACAAAAAGTAGATGTGCGAATAATTGCAGCCACAAATGTTAACTTACCAGCATCGGTAGCAAAAGGAAAATTCAGAGAGGATCTATATTATAGGCTTAATACCATTAGTATTAATTTGCCAGCTCTAAGAGATAGAGGGAATGACATCAATCTTCTTTTTAGAAAATTTGCTGCTGATTTTGCAGATCAGTACAACACTCCTCCTATTAGATTAACTGATAATGCATCACATGTCTTACAAAACTATAATTGGCCCGGAAATATTAGGCAATTAAGAAATTTTGTAGCACAACTATCAGTAATTGAAACAGAACGAATGATAGACTCCGAAAAAATACAAGCTCAATTACCTAATATTTCTTCAAGTGATATTGTAAAATATGAAGATAAAAATAAAGCAGACTTATCAGAAAGGGAAATACTCTACAAGGTGCTCTTTGATATGAAAAGGGACCTCTCTGAACTTAAAAAAATTACTTTTGACCTAATACAAAAAGACGGAAATAGTGAAATTATGCAATCTGTAAGTCCAACAATCTTTAATGACACTGGAGATAATAAAATCCTGGGAAATCAAGCAAAAGAAACTAAAACGATTGATATTGAGGAATCCTTATCCTTATTTGAACAAGAAAGAAGATTGATTGAAAAATCATTATTAAAGCATAAAGGAAAAAGAAAAAGTGCGGCGGGGGAGCTAGGGATATCAGAAAGAACCCTATATCGTAAATTAAAAGAATTTGAATTAGAATGAAACAAACTATTAGCATAATATTAGCAAGCATTCTTTTAACCTCTTGTGGGATTTATTCTTTTACAGGGGCTTCTATTCCTATTGAAGCCAAAACCGTATCTGTTTCATATTTCACATCAACAGCTACTAATTCTCCATCCTCATTAAACCAAACAATTACTGAGGGCCTAAAAGATCTTTTTCTATCTCAGACAAATCTCTCATTAACAGAGACAGAAGGAGATCTTATTTTTAGTGGAGAAATAACAAAATATCATATAATGCCAATGGCCATACAGGCCAATGAAACTGCTGGTCAAAATCGCTTAACAATAATTATAAAAGTAATGTACCAGAATAGTTATGATAGCAAACAAAATTTTGAAAGTAATTTTAGTCGTTATCGTGATTTTAATAGCTCTGAAAACTTGGCTGACATTGAAACCTCTCTAATTGAACAGATTACTGCAGAAATTATAGAAGATGTGTTTAATAAAGCATTTGTAAATTGGTAATGGAAGTTGAGAAGATAATCAAACTAATTAATAATCCTCAAGATATTTTAAGTGAGGATGTAACTGATCTAGACAACTTGCTTTCAAAACATCCTTATTTCCAAAGCGGACAATTATTACTCACTAGAGGGTTACTAAACACTGATAGCATTCGCTATAATCAACAATTAAAAAAAGCCGCTACCTACACCTTAGACCGGAAGAAGCTTTTTAGCCTAGTTACTAAAATGATGGGGAGGAAGGATGCCGAAATCTCTGAAGAGATAAAACCAAAAGCAATAGAAGAAAGATTAGAGCTTGGGAAACCTTTTGCATTTAAAGAGGGTGAAAATCATTCATTTAGTAAATGGTTGACATTGTTAAATGTTAGCAAAATTAAAAGACAAGAGACAAGTTTAGTAGATAATTTCATAGAGAATGAAATACAAATTAAAAAACCTAAAAAAGAAGCCTTTTTTAATGCACCCAATTTTGCTAAAGAAAGTTTAATTGAAAATAGTAACATAGTCACCCCAACTCTGGCTAAAGTTTATCTAGAACAAGGTCATTATGAAAAGGCTATTTCATCTTATGAAAAATTAATCTTGAAATATCCAGAAAAAAATAGTTTCTTTGCAGCCCAAATAAAATTGATTAGTAAACTAAATAACAAATAAAATGTATACAGTCTTTGCAATCTTAATTATCATCACTTCTATCCTGTTAGTATTGGTAGTTTTAGTTCAAAACCCTAAAGGCGGAGGGCTATCGTCATCATTCGGAGGAGGTGCAGGAAACCAAATTATGGGAGCCAAAAAAACAACCGACTTCTTAGAGAAAGCTACATGGACTTTAGCAGTTGTGTTAATTGTCTTATCATTAGTATCTAACTTTGCTATTCCAAGACATAACACTGAAGAACCTACGGAGATTAAGGCACAAGAACAAATTGATGATGCTATCATTCCCAACTTGCCAGCTGCACCTACTACTGAATAATTTCCGACATATTTACATGTTTTTCTATATAAACTGACAAAATTTCATTCTTTATAGATGTAATCTTATTATGGCACAGTTTATGCAATAACGTATAATAATATATTAATAATTTAAATTAAACGATATGTCAAAAATTAACATCACACCTCTTGCTGATAGAGTAATTATTAAGCAAGCGGCAGCAGAGACAAGAACTGCATCAGGAATTATAATCCCTGATACTGCTCAAGAAAAACCACAAAAAGGAAATGTAATGGCTGTAGGAAAAGGGACAAAAGAAAACCCAATAACAGTAAAAACAGGTGACACTGTGCTTTATGGCAAGTATGCTGGCACTGAATTAAAATATAAAGATGAGGACTACTTAATAATGAAGGAATCTGACATTTTAGCAATCATAAAATAACGCAATCATAAAATAAAACGACATGGCAAAAAATATAACATTTGATATAGAATCAAGAGATGCATTAAAAAAAGGTGTAGACGCACTAGCAAATGCAGTAAAAGTTACATTAGGTCCTCAAGGGAGAAATGTAGTAATTGGCAAAAGTTTTGGAGGCCCTCAAATTACTAAGGATGGAGTGACAGTTGCAAAAGAAGTAGAAATAGAAGATCCAACTGAAAATATGGGAGCTCAAATGGTAAAAGAAGTCGCCTCTAACACAAATGATCTGGCAGGAGACGGAACTACTACAGCAACAGTCCTTGCTCAAGCAATTATAACAACTGGGCTTAAAAATGTTGCTGCAGGCGCAAATCCTATGGATGTAAAAAGAGGTATAGATAAGGCTGTAAAGATTATAATTACAGATATCCATTCACAAGCACAAAAAGTAGGAAATTCTTATGATAAGATTGAGCAGATAGCAAGTATCTCTGCTAATAATGACTCTGTAATTGGAGCGCTTATTGCTGAAGCAATGAAAAAAGTAAAAACTGAAGGTGTAATTACTGTTGAAGAAGCGAAAGGAACAGAAACACATGTTGAAGTTGTAGAAGGAATGCAATTTGATAGAGGATACTTATCTCCTTATTTTATTACAGATGCAGACAAGATGGAGGCTGATATGGAAAATCCTTACATCTTAATTTACGACAAGAAGATTTCAGCAATGAAGGATCTATTACCAATACTAGAACAAACTGCAAAATCAGGGCGGCCTTTAGTTATCATAGCTGAAGATGTTGATGGAGAAGCATTGTCAACTCTAGTAGTGAATAAGATAAGAGGAGCCTTAAAGGTATGCGCTATAAAAGCTCCAGGATTTGGAGATAGAAGAAAAGCAATGTTAGAAGACATTGCTATACTAACTAATGCAACAGTCGTATCAGAAGAGAGAGGCTTCAAATTAGAAAGTACAACTTTAGAAATGTTAGGTTCTAGTGAGAAGATTACAGTAGATAAAGACAATACTACAATAGTAAATGGCGCAGGGAAAAGCTCAACTATTAAAGCTAGAGTAAACCAGATCAAAGCGCAAATTGAAAGCACTACTTCTGACTATGACAGAGAAAAACTGCAAGAAAGATTAGCAAAATTAGCTGGCGGTGTTGCTGTACTTTATGTTGGCGCTCCTACTGAAGTAGAAATGAAAGAGAAAAAAGATAGAGTCGATGATGCATTAGCTGCAACTCGTGCAGCTGTAGAGGAAGGCATTGTTCCTGGAGGTGGGGTCGCGATTGTCCGAGCAACAGATAAATTAGAGAAACTTAAAGGAGATAATGATGATGAACAAACAGGTATTAACATTATCAAAAGGGCTGCTGAGGAGCCTCTAAGACAGATAGTAGAAAATGCAGGACTAGAAGGGAGTGTAATTGTTGCAAAGGTATGTGATGGAAAAGGAGATTTTGGATTTAATGCTAAAACTGAAGTATATGAAAACCTTTATAAGGCTGGAGTAATCGACCCTGCTAAAGTAGTAAGAGTAGCGCTAGAAAATGCAGCTTCTGTAGCGGGAATGCTGCTCACAACTGAATGTGTTATTGCTGACATACAAGAGGACACTCCTCCATCAATGCCCCCTGCAATGGGTGGTGGTGGAATGCCAGGAATGATGTAGACGGTAATTAGATGCTTTATAAAAAATCCCTGCTAATTTAGCGGGGATTTTTTATAACAGCAATTAAATATAAGGTATCTATATGAAGGTCAGCATAAAACTATATGTCAGTCTACATTATCGTGTAGAAAAGAATTATTTTGCTTTAACTCTGTAGTATTATTGTCGTTTGTTAGAGTGTAAGTAGACAATTCGCTTTCTGATGAATGAGTCGGTTCACTAATCTCCACATTATTACGTTTATATGCAGGAACATCTTCTAATGAAGTTAAGCCAGATGGAGTACGTAACTTAATAGAAATATTTCTTAACCTTTCCTCTCTTTCTCTCGACTCAATTTTCATCACCTCAGTATTAACTTGTGCAGTTTCAAGAGTATTTAAGGTTGAATCATCTTCCAAAACTTCATCATCTAAATCTAGATCAACAATTTGTTTCACAGATACAGGATCTTCCTCTAACATAATTGAGCTTATCACTTCTTGAGCTGATTCTTCTTTGTAATCTGCAGAATCATCATTCAAGTCAAGAGTGATTGTTTTAGCAGCATCATTATGTGATGGAACCCTATCATTAATTGGGATATCTGATACAACATCTAGATTTTCCTCTTTAGGAATCTCAAAATCTATCTCATCATCTAATAATAAAGTTTGCTGGGAGACATTAGAAGTATCCTTGGATGTAATATTCACATCTTCTTCCACTTCCATATCAGCAATGGCATCAAAATTATCCTCATCCAATTTTACTGTCTTGAGTCCTTTTGGTTTCCTTTTTTCTTCAAAGCCTGTTGCAATCACAGTTACACTAATAGCCATTCCTAAATCAGGATCAATACCTATTCCCTCAATAATATTAACATTTCTACCTGCTGCATCTTGAATTTTATTCTTAATCTTTGCAAGCTCTGACATTTTAATTTCACCTTCTCCATCACCAGTTACAATTTTTAACAATACCTGCTGAGCACCAGTAATATCATTATCATTTAGAAGAGGGGAGTCTAGAGCGTCAATTACTGCTTCAATTGCCCTGTTCTCTCCTTCTACTTTTGCTTGCCCCATTACCGCTGTACCACTATTCTCTAATACTTTTCTAGCATCATTAAGGTCAATATTAACAATCAGATGCTGCGAGATAACCTCAGCGATTCCCTTTGTTGCTGTATTTAAAACCTCATTCGCTTTTGCGAATGCAGCTGTAAAGGTTAAGTCTCCATACACCTCTATTAACTTTTCATTATCAATTACCAATAGCGTGTCAACATATTTTTTTAATTCGGCAATTCCTTCATCTGCATATTGCCTACGATAACCTCCCTCGGTAGCAAAAGGAACAGTAACTACACCTACAGTTAAGATGTCTTTTTCCTGAGCAATCTCTGCAATAACAGGTGCAGCACCAGTACCAGTACCACCTCCCATGCCAGCAGTAATAAATAACATCTTAGTATTTGCATCTAGAAGTTCTGTTATTCTATCAGCACTCTCCTCAGCAGCCCTTCTACCAACTTCTGGATTAGATCCAGCTCCCAACCCTTCTGTTAAATCAATCCCTAACTGTATCTTTATTGGAACGGGGCTTGCATCTAAGGCCTGAGCATCTGTATTACAGATCACAAAATCTACCCCATTAATCCCATTCTCAAACATATAATTAACAGCATTACTCCCACCACCACCAATACCCATAACTTTTATTTGTGAAGATTGATTCTTTGGCATTTGGAAGGCCATTCCTAATTCAAGTGCGCTCATAATTTATTCTTTAATTTATTATTGCTATTATTTTTAATTTACATTATCTTCAGTGAACCATCCACTAATCCTATCCATTAATGAAGATTCATTTGTTATCTCTTTTGTTTCCTGATTATTAGGAATTCCTTCAGTCATTATAAACTCCTCAGGATGTTGCTCTAAATATTCAAATCCTTTTAAAACCAAACCGACTCCAGTTGAATACATCGGACTCACAACTAAATCTTTAGATTCTGTTCCAAGGTGCTCGTTAGGATATCCAATCCTAGTCTCCCTACCAGTAATATAAGCTACCAATTGTTTCAAGTTCTTTATTAATGACCCGCCTCCAGTAAGCACAACTCCAGTCATTAACTTATTCTCATAACCGGAAGCTTTGATTTCATGATACACTAAATCAATAATTTCTTTATACCTCGCTCCAATAATCTCTGATAAATTCCTTACTGCTATCTCTTTAGCAGGCCTTCCTCTTAATCCAGGAATAGCAACCATCACATTCTCTTGCTCCTCAGTATACATTGCGGATCCAAATTTTATTTTTAAAAGTTCAGCTTGATTTTCTAGAATCTCTAAACCTCCTTTTATATCTTTTGTAATTACATTCCCCCCAAAAGGAATCACAGCGGTATGCCTAATTATATTTCCTAAGAAAATAGCCACATCAGTAGTCCCTCCTCCAATATCAACGAGTGCAACACCTTCACGCAATTCATCCTCATCAAGTACAGCTACAGCAGATGCAAATGGCTCAAGAACTAAATCCCTAGGTTTTAATCCAGCTCTCTCTACACATTTGATAATATTTTTAACAGCTCCAACTTGTGCTGTAATTACATGGAAATTGGCCTCAAGTTTTACACCAGCCATACCAACTGGATCCTCAATACCATCCTCTCCATCAACTGTGTATTCCTGCGGTATTACATGAATTATTTCCTCCCCTGGAATAGTAATAAGCTTGAACATATTAGATTTTAATTTAGCAATATCAGCCTTGCCAATTTCAATCTCAATATTGTCTCTAACAATCTCTCCCCTGTGTTGTAAACTCTTAATATGTTGGCCAGCAACACCTATAAATACCTCTTCTATTTCTATCCCAGAATCCTGATTTGCCTCCTCAATAGCTTCAACTATTGAAGAGACTGTTTTGTCAATATTTGAAACAATTCCTCTTGTAACCCCGTTAGAAATTGAACGACCTGTTCCTAATATTTCTAACTTGCCATATTGATTTTTCCGACCAATTATAACTGAAATCTTGGTAGTGCCAATATCAAGACCAACCATAATATCTCCTGTAGATAGTTTTTTCTCTTCTTCCATTGTTTTTATTTTCTTACACAAACAATCTGATTATTAAACTTTAAATTAATATCAGAATAACTTTGCCATCCCTTTACCGGCATTGCCACTTTATAGAATTGATATAAATTATCTAACTTCTCTAATACATTATCAAAACTCCCAATATTAATTCTCTGGCTTCCTACTCTAGGAATCAAGAATATCTCATTGTTATCAAAATGAATCTGAGTGATTTGTGCACTCCAAAAATCTGATTTACTAATTTCCTTAACAAACTCATAGATTCCAACATGATTATTAATAGAAATATCTCCCGTAGCTACTACCAACTTTGAAGTGTAATCATCAAACAATTGCATTGCCTCCCCAAATTCATCCAAATAGTAATCACCAGTATTACTCTTAATTCTTACAATCGCTTTCTTCTGTTTAATCAAAATATTGACTTTTCCCTTTTGACTTATAAATACCTCAGCTTCTTTGACCCCCGGATGAGATTCTAAAACATTTTCTAATCTTTCTTGGTTAAAATCAATCATCAGAATACTATCAAAATGAACTGCTCTATCTTTTAAATAATCCAAAACAATGTATTCATCAATAAAATTATCATCTGTTTGTTTGATACTTATATCCTGTAAGCTAATTCTTTGGTTTGCTTGTCTGTCATTGCTAAATACCAATAACACAAATAAGGTGGTAAGTGATAACATCCATTTGGATATAATAAATACTTTCTTCATTAGTTAAGCATATGTTTTATTGGCTGAACTAAGGATCCTATATCACCAGCCCCAAGTGTTAATAACACATCTATATCCTTATTTTCTAAAACTAATAAAAGTTCCTCCTTAGAACAAAGTTCTTTTTTAGGATTATTACATAAATCTAAGAGCATTTGTGAATTAATCCCAGAAATTGGATTTTCTCTTGCTGGATAAATATCTAATAGTACTAAATCATCAGCTCCCTCTAATGAGATGGCAAACTCATTTGCTAAATCTTTAGTCCTACTAAATAGATGTGGTTGAAAAACAACTATTAATTCTCTTAATGGATATAATTGTTTTGTAGCGCAGATAGTGGCACTAACTTCTTCAGGATGATGAGCATAATCATCAATATACACTAGTTCCTCAGTATCAATAAGTTTATCAAACCTTCTATTTATTCCTTTAAAAGTAGATAACCCCTCGGCGACATCATTGCATGATAATCCTAAATAATAAGCCACTACTGAGGCTGCAACTGCATTACTAACATTATGTATCCCAGGCATCTGCAACTCAATATCTTTTCTAATCTTCTTAGCAACAATAGCCTTCATATTATCTAAAGCTAACATATCAAAAACCATTCTTCCATCTCGCACTCTGATATTTTCAACGAAATAATCTGCTTTATTCTTAGCAGAATAGCTAAACTTTACCCCTCCTTCAGGAGTAGAGAAATTAATAGCTATCGATTCCTCAACCAACAAAAGTCCTTTTTCTTTTACTTGAGATGCAAATTGGATAAATGCTAAATCCAAATCATCTTTATCTTTATAAATATCTAGATGATCAGTAGCAACTGAAGTTATAATAGCAATATCCGCATGAATTTGCAAAAATGATCTATCAAACTCATCTGCTTCAACAATTAAGATATTTCCTTGCTTAGCTAATAAGAAGTTAGTATTATAATTACGACTAATACCTCCTAGGAATGCAGTGGTCTCTCTACCAGATTGTTGTAAAATATGAGCCAACATAGTTGATGTTGTAGTTTTCCCATGAGTGCCAGCAACAGCAATTGTAAATGATTGTTTAGATATCATCCCTAAAATCTCAGCACGCTTAAAGGTATCAAAACCTTTGATTTTAAAAAATTTAAGCACTTGATTGTCAATAGGAATAGCTGGCGTGAAAATAACCAAGGTAGTATTATACTCTGAATCCTTAATGAAATTTGGAATACATGAAACTGAGTCTGTATAATGAATATTAATTCCTTCATTCTGCAACTCAATACATAGGTCTGATTTTAATTTGTCATAACCAAAGACCCTCTTGCCTTTAGCATTAAAGTAACGAGCTAAAGCACTCATTCCTATACCGCCAATACCAACTAAATAAATCTGTTTATATAAGTCTAAGTTCATTTTATTAAATCTAATGCGGCAATTGCAATTCTATCAGCCGCATCTTTTACTGCTATCTTCTTTATACTACTACTTAAAGAAACTTGCAAATCCTTATCGTTAAGCAATTCTATAAGATTATCTACAAGTTTACAATTTGCCTGTTTATCTTCTACAATTAATGCTGCATTCTTATTAACTAAGGATTGTGCATTTTTATACTGATGGTTTTCAGCTACATTTGGAGATGGAACTAGAATAATTGGTTTCCCAATACAACAAAGTTCAGCAATTGCAATTGCTCCTGCCCTTGATATGATTATATCAGCAGCAGCATAAGCCTTATCCATCTCTTGTATGAAAGTATATACCTTGATGCCATCTAAATTTACATCAGTAATAATCTCTTTGACTTTACTCTGATAGGAAAGACCCGTTTGCCATATCAAATTTATCCCAATATCCTTTAATTTATAAATGTTTTGTGCAATTGCATTATTAATTGTTAACGCGCCTAAACTTCCGCCAATAACCAAAACAGTTGGTTTTGATTTATCAACCTCAAATAACTGCTGCCCATCTTCCCTCTTCTTTTCAGAACCTATAATATCTTCACGAATAGGATTTCCAGTAACTATCATTTTCTCTAATGGGAAAAATCTATCCATATCATCATAAGCTACACATATTCTTCGAACATATCTTGCTAAGATCCTATTGGTTATACCTGGATATGAATTTTGTTCTTGTATTAAAGACGGAATTCCTCTTTTTGCAGCAACATAAATCAATGGAGCACTAGCATAACCACCTGTTCCAATCACTAAATCTGGTTTAAAATTCTTGATTATTCTTTTTGCTTTCCAGATACTATGTAATACCTTGAATGGAAATAATAAATTTCTTTTATCAAAACCTCTTTGCAATCCACTTATCCATAGTCCAATAATATTATAACCCTCATTTGGAACCTTCTCCATTTCCATTCTATCCTTAGCACCAACAAATAAGAAATCTACATTACGCTCTTGTCTTTCAATTGCCTTAGCTAATGCAAGTGCTGGGAATATATGCCCGCCAGTTCCTCCTCCACTAATTATAACCTTAAGCCTTTTCATATTCACCTTCTAATGATTTTCTGCTTACACTTAATACAATTCCTAAAGCAATAAAAGTAAAGACTAATGATGTGCCACCCATACTTATTAATGGCAATGTTTGTCCAGTAACTGGCATTATCTCTACTGATACTAACATATTAATTAATGCCTGAAAAACCAAAGAAAACATCAAGCCAACAACAATCAATCCGCCAAAAATACTATCGGTTTGGAAAAATATTCTGAGAGCACGGAAAAATAAAATCATATAAAATAATAGCGCAGTAGTTCCTCCAAGCAATCCATATTCTTCTAGAATAATTGCAAAGATAAAGTCAGACTCAGAATAAGGCAAGATACTTCTCTGTGTGCTTTTGCCAGGTCCCACGCCAAATAAAGACCCATTCTGTATTGCAACTAAGGCCTGTGTTTGTTGATAATCCTTGTCCATTACCTCGACATCATTATTAATGAAATAACTATCAATTCTGCTAACCCAAGTAGTAGATCGAGGTAAAAATTTTACTCCAAGTTCAGGCATAAATTTTGCCACACCATAAATTAGTCCTGCAGCTAGAAATGCAACACTCAATATTTTGACAATAAAATTTAATCGTATTCTACCTACAAACATCAATACTAAGCCATTAATAAAGACTAACGCTGAGGTAGAGAAGTTGTTTGGCAGAATTAAAGCACAAACTATTAATAGAGGTGCAAATACATACCAAATAATTTCTGTGATTCTGTCAAGGTTATTTCTATTAACACTTATCTGACGAGCCATAAAAAGTATGACAGTTAGCTTTGCAACATCTGAAGGCTGAAATTGAAGACCTGCCACATTGACCCATCTTGATGCTCCATTAATAGAAACTCCAATCACTAACACCATAATTAACAGCGCTAAGGATGTAAAATAACCTATCTGACCTAATCTTGAAAAATACTTAAAAGGTATTAAATGTACAATATACATTGCAACTAAGCCTATAAATAATTTCACAGTATGACTTGTTAAATCAGCCCAACCAGCAGCAGAATACACTACCATTATTGAGAATAAAGATAATGCAAAAACTATGATCCAAATGGTTTTATCTCCCTTAAGTTTTATGTTTTCCAAGATTGAACCCATTTACAAAGTTCTCACTGATTTCTTAAATTTAAATCCTCGATCTTCATAATTTTCAAATAAATCAAAACTTGCACAGGCAGGAGACAACAATACCGCCTCTCCCTTATTGGCTAAACTAAATGACTGATTAACAGCCTCATGCATTGATGAAGCTTGAACTATTGTATCAACTTTTCCTTGGAACGAATTAATAATCTTTTGATTATTTTCGCCTAAACAAATAATTGCTTTTACCTTATTTGTAACCATCTCATACAATTCAGAGTAGTCATTTCCTTTATCGACCCCACCAGCAATCCAAACTACATCCTTTTGCATGCTTTCTAGTGCAAACCAACTAGCATTTACATTAGTTGCTTTTGAATCATTAATAAAATCAATACCATGTACAGTAAGCACATGTTCTAATCTATGTTCTACGCTCTGGAAATCAATCATGGATTGCCTAATTACTGAATCTTTTACTTCAAAAACTCTAGCGGCCATTGCAGCAGCCATAGAATTGAAGATGTTGTGTTTGCCTTGTAAGGCTAATTCTTGAATTGTCATAGTTTTATTATTTAGTTTAATTATTAATTCTTTATTATTTAAATACCCTCCTTCCTTTTGTTCATTTATTAATGATATCGGAATCTTCTTAGCTTTTGATTTGATTGTATTGGAAAGCTTATCATCTGCATTATAGATTAGAAAGTCAGTTGCAGTTTGATTCTCAGTTATCCGAAATTTTGATGCTATATAATTCTCTAACTTGTAATCATATCTTTCCAAATGATCATTAGTTATATTTAAAATAATTGCTACATCACTTCTAAAATCTTGAATGCCATCTAACTGAAAGCTACTCAGCTCCAAAACAACATAATCATAATCCTTCTCTGCAACTGACAATGCAAATCCAACACCTATATTGCCTGCCACCAAGACATCATAACCAGCATTCTTTAGTATATGTCCTAAAAGTAGAGTAGTAGTAGTTTTACCATTACTTCCTGTAACAGCAACAATCTTAGCCTTTGTATATCTAAAAGCAAACTCCACCTCTGATATAACTGGAATGTTATTTAAATTTAGCTTTTGGATTAACTCAATTTTATCAGATATCCCAGGACTTTTAATAACCTCGTCAGCTTTTATGATTTTTTCTAGAGTGTGTGTGTATTCCTCCCAATCAATATCATTATTTAAAAGAACTGTTTTAGAATCATCCGTAATTTTTCCTTTATCTGAAATAAAAACATCAAATCCTTTTTTCTTTGCTAAAACTGCTGCTCCTACTCCACTAATACCTGCTCCTAATACAGCTATCACCTTAGTCATTATCTTAATTTAAGTGTTACTACAGTTATCACCGCAAGCATGATACCAACTATCCAAAATCTAGTCACAATTTTACTCTCATGAATTCCTAATTTTTGATAGTGATGATGTAGAGGTGCCATCCTAAATATTCGTTTTCCTGCACCATATTTCCTTTTTGTATATTTAAAATATCCAACCTGTATGATTACTGATAGATTCTCCACTAAGAAAACCCCACACAATACAGGTATTAATAACTCCTTTCTGATTAAAATAGCTACTACAGCAATGATGCCACCTAATGCTAATGAGCCGGTATCACCCATAAACACTTGGGCGGGATAAGAATTATACCACATGAATCCAACACAAGAACCAACAAATGCCGACATATAAATCACCAATTCTCCCGTGTCAGGGATGTACATAATATTCAGATAATCGGCCGCAATAATATTGCCAGATACATAAGCAAAGAGTGCTAAAGTCACCCCAATAATTGCAGAACTTCCTGTTGCTAAACCATCAAGCCCATCAGTCATATTGGCCCCATTACTTACAGCAGTGATAATTAAAACAACGATTAGCACAAAAAATATCCAAGCATACTGCTCTGCCGTATCTCCCATCCAAGAAGTTATTGATTGATAATCAAACTCGTTATTCTTAAAAAATGGAGTAGTAGTTTTAGATGATTTCTGAGCTAATATCACTGAATCAACAGATTTAGACTCTGATAATAGATCAATCTCATCTTTCACAATGATTTCAGAATGAAAGACCATTGTCAAGCCAACAAGCAAGCCAATACCAATCTGCCCTAGAATCTTAAATCTGCCAGCCAAACCTTCTTTATCTTGCTTGAAAACTTTAATATAATCATCAATAAAACCGATAGTCCCCAGCCACAGAGTTGACACAAGCATAATTTGAATATAAACATTATCTAATTTGGTGAATAATAAGGTTGGGATTAAAATTGCTGAAAGAATGATCAACCCGCCCATAGTAGGAGTGCCTTTCTTTGCTTCTTCACCACTAAGACCTAGAGGCCTAATTTGTTCTCCAATTTGTTTTCTTTGAATCAATTTAATAATACGCCCCCCAAAAACAAGAGAAACTAACAAAGAAGTAATTACCGCCATAGCTGCACGGAACGAGATATATTGGAACAACCCAGCTCCAGGGAAATCATAGACATTTTGCAAGTGCTCAAATAAATAGTA
The DNA here is from genome assembly GCA_002730985.1 of Flavobacteriales bacterium. Taxonomy (GTDB): domain Bacteria; phylum Bacteroidota; class Bacteroidia; order Flavobacteriales; family BACL11; genus BACL11. Next base: position 15,448 of record PCBP01000043.1, read on the forward strand.
TAACATTATTTTAAAATTATATTTAGTGATTGTTTTAATTCCTTCATGTCGTCAAATGGGATTTTCTCTCCTCGTATTTCTTGATATTTTTCATGCCCTTTCCCAGCAAGTAATATGATGTCATTTTTATTAGCTAACTTACTGGCTGTCATTATTGCTTGTCTTCTATCTGTAATTGCAAGGACTTTCTTATTTTGTATTGGATCTAACCCAGCTATCATATCTTCAATAATATCCTCCGGATTTTCTGATCTTGGATTGTCAGAAGTAATTATAACCTGTGTACTTAGATTACAAGCAGCCTGAGCCATAAGTGGGCGCTTGCTTTTATCTCTATCTCCTCCACATCCAACAACGGTTATTAAAGATTCTACATTAGTTCTAATAGCATTTATAGCTTTAAGCACATTCTTTAAAGCATCATCAGTATGTGCATAATCAACGATCCCTGTAATATCATCTTCATTTCTAACACATTGAAATCTTCCCTCCGCTGAATGTAGCATACTTAAAGCAGTAAGAACATCATAATCTTCGAAGCCAAACTGCTTGGCCACAGCATATACCGAAATGATATTATAAGCATTAAATTCTCCAATTAATTTCACCCAAACATCAACTTTATTAATCTGCAGAAGCATGCCTTCAAACTGATTCTCTAGAACTTTACATCTATAGTCCGACAATGATTTTAGAGAATAAAAGAGCTTCTTCGCTTTCGTTCCCTCAAGCATCTTCTCAGCATTCTTATCTTCTTTATTGACTAATGCAAATGCATCTTTATGTAATGAATCAAAAAAAGATTTCTTTATATCACGATACTCGGAGAATGTCTTATGATAATCCAAATGCTCTTGTGAGATATTTGTAAATACACCTCCAGAAAACTGCAAACCATGTACCCTCCCTTGGGCAAGAGCATGTGAACTTACCTCCATAAAACAATAGTCACACCCCTTATCAATCATACCACTCAAAAGACAATTTATTTGTAAAGGATCTGGTGTAGTATGTGTAGAGGGGATTACTTGATCAATAATTTTGTTTTCTATTGTAGAAAGCATACCTACTTTATTATTCAGTAATGTGAGAAGCTGATGCAATAGACTGACAATTGTCGTCTTACCATTAGTTCCTGTTACACCAACCAACTTAATTCTCTCTGATGGGTTATTATAGAAATTTGCGGCAATTATACCTAATGCATTATAAGAGCTTGGCACCTGAACATAAGTTATCTTGTCATCTAATTTACTTGGTAATTGTTCCACAATAATTGCAATTGCACCATCTTCTATAGAGATTTGAATATATTGATGTCCATCTGAAGCTGAACCCTCTATAGCTACAAATAATGCTTTTCCATTGATCTTCCTTGAGTCAAAATGAATAATAGGAATTTCAATATTAGTAGAGCCAAATACCTTTAGAATGTTCACTTTATACAATAATTCTTGTAATTTCATTATGCTAATTCTAATTTAATTACACTGCCCATTATAAATTTATCACCCGTTTTAATCGATTGTTTAATTACCCCTCCCGATCCAATAACTTGTACTTGAACATAATTTTCCAATAGGTATAGTGCGTCTTTTAAATTTAACCCTCTTAAATCTGGCATTACACCACTTTGTAGACCCTTCTCGATTCTATCCATTATTAACCCACCTTCTTTTTCTGATATTTGATCCCTAAGATTAGCCCTTTGATCTTGATTATCAGAAATACCTAGATCCTTTAACACTAAATTCACTTCCTCTAATTCTCCATACTTAACTTCTGGCAAACTTTTTAAGATCTCACAACTAATCATGGGGCGATGAATCTCCATATCTAGTGCAAAAACTTTGTCTGCTAATTCTTTAAAAATAGGAGCTGCAACTTTGCCTCCATAAACCTGACCATTCTTTGGATTATTAATTACAACTATGCCAGAATATTTTGGATTTTCAGCTGGAAAAAAGCCTGCAAAAGAAGCCTGATACATTTTCTCCTCATCTTGCTTTCTGCCAGCATAATTAAGTACTGTTGTACCAGTCTTTCCTGCAATCTGATATCTGTCAGATTTGATATTCTTTGCTGTACCTTCTTCAATAACACCAATTAATAACGGTATGACTTTGTCAATTGTACTTTCAGAGCAGATAGCAGGGTTTATCATTTCAGGATATTTTTTGACTAACTCTATTCCACCTCCTACAAGTGCAGATGTGAAAATTGGTTTCATCATCTTGCCTCTGTTTGCAATCGCATTATAGAATGTCAACACATGTAAAGGAGTTAGAGCCATCTCATAGCCAGTTGACATCCATGGCAATGTTACTCCAGACCAACCCCTTTCATTAGGAATTGGCATTCTTAACCCATCTGGGTATGGCAGTTCAAGATCTAAAGGGGTGCTTAAGCCCATTTTATAAATTCTATCTGTGAATAGAGATGGATCTTTTTTATAATTGTTATTAATAATTGATGAGATACCCACATTTGATGAAATTATAAATGCCTTCTTTATGGTTACTTTCTTAAATTTATGGGGTGAATCTATCATCACTCGATCATAATACGTAACTCTACCCCTTTGTAGATCAACAGAATCAGTCACCTCAAATTTACCGTCTTCTAAACCAGCAATTATTGAGGCCAACTTAAAAGTTGATCCAGGAGCAACATGCTCAGCTATAGCGTAATTAAAATGCTCTCGGACTCTATCAAGGGTATCCTTTTTTAAGTTTGCAATCACTTTTATTTCTCCTGTTGCAACCTCCATAAGCACCACACACCCCCAATCAGCATTTTCATTTATCAAAGCAGCTTCTAAAGATTTCTCAGCAACATCCTGCATATCTATATTGATAGTGGTTACTATATCATCCCCTGGTTCTGGCATCTTATTCCCATCAGAATCCTGTGGGATCCAGACTCCTTGCGCTATCTTTCTTTTAAGATTCACCCCATCTAATCCAGATAAAATAGGATTATATGCTCGTTCAATTCCAACTGGATTAACCTCCCTATCCTCTCCAATCGTTCTACGCGCTAATTCACCAAAAGGGGTTTCTCTGTGTGGTCTTTGCTCAGCAATTAGCCCCCCCCTATTCTGATCTAATTTAAGAATGGGAAGCCTTTTTAGTGCAACTAGTTCATTATGCTTAACTTTTAACTTAAGCCGCACATATCTATTCTTACTTAATCTTTTAGACACTCGTAAGAAGTGTTCATACTCACTATCGGTTTTGTCCTCAAACAATAAAGAAAGCCCTTCTGAGAGCTCTGAAATATTACTTTCAAATAACTCATCATCTATTACACTCATGTCAAGATAAACATTATAGAGAGGCATTGACACTGCCAATAAAGAACCATCATCTGCTAATATGTTTCCTCTAGGAGCTAATACATTGAAAAACCTTGGCTGACTGTTTGTATTAATTGCAGTATCAAATTGTTGGATTTTTACAATCTTTGCAACCACAACAAAAGAAATAGTCAATACAAATAAATACACCGCTATTACTCTAAAATGATTATTTTTATCTTTAGCTTGCATCATTTTTCAATAATTTCAGGAGGTGTTAATGATGTCTTTAAACCCTGATTTTTGACTAGACCTTCAACAACAGATCTCCTATATAAGCCCATTAATCTAGATTTGTTTGTAATATATGTTAATCTTAGATCTGCAACTTCTTTTTCTAATGCAATGGATTGCTTTAATAATTTCTCAGCATGAAAAGAAGAACGAATATTTATCAGGCCTAAAACCACTACTAATAATAAAAAAGGGACTAATCTTACATTGCTCTTTTCAATAATGAATTCTCCTCTCAAAATGGAGCTAAGTGTATTTGAGCTGCTTCTTCTAGTCACCATTAATCTTTTCTGCGATTCTTAATTTTGCACTTCTTGCCCTTGAGTTTTCTCTAATCTCACACTCAGGGGCTACGATTACTTTACTGTTTATTTCTTGCAACTCTTTTATTGGATTGCCAAAAAAATCCTTCTCAATTTTCCCTAATAAATTTCCTTTTTTCATCAAATTCTTAACTAGCCGATCTTCTAATGAATGATAAGATAGAACCACTAATCTTCCATTGGGATTTAATAAATCCACAGCGCTCAATAACATCTCCTCTAGAGCCTTAATTTCGTCATTAACTTCAATTCGTATTGCCTGGAAAACTCTTGCTAAAAATTGATTCATATGCTTTTTGGGAACCAAATCATTTATCACATCTTTCAACTCAGATGTGGTATTTATACTAGACACCTCCCTTGCATCTATAATCTTTTTAGAAATTTTTCTTGAATTCTTTAAATCTCCATATTTGTAAAACACATTTGCTAAATCTGCTTCAGAATAATCATTCACAACATCCTTGGCAGACAAAATAGAATTCACATTCATCCTCATATCAAGCTTGCCATCAAACCTTGTAGAGAATCCTCTTTCAGCAACATCAAATTGATGAGAGGAGACTCCAAGATCTGCAAGCAAACCATCAATTTTTATTACCTTCTCCATTCTTAAGAAATTCTTTAGATATCTAAAGTTTGCATTAATCAATTTAAAATTTGGCTGACTTAAAGCATTAGCACTCGCACTCTTGTCTTGATCAAAAGCAAATAGTTTGCCTCCATCCAACTTACTCAGAATTGATTTTGAATGCCCACCTCCTCCAAAAGTGACATCAACATAAATTCCCTCTGGCTTAATACCCAGCCCTTGTATACATTCATTTAATAATACCGGATTATGATATGCCATCCGGTTTATTTATAGGCTGCTTCCCCATAACATCTTCAGCTAAATTTCCAAAATCTTTTAATGTTTCGGAAACAGAAGATTCATATCTATTCTTGTCCCAAATCTCAATCATACTTACTGATGAAGAGAGTACTATCTCTTTTTCCAAGCCTGCGAAAGACAATAAATCTTTTGGTATAAGAAATCTTCCTGAACCATCTAATTCAACAACTTTCAATCCTGCCATATAAGACCTGATAAAATCATTATTCTTCTTCATGAAACGATTCAATTGATTTACCTGTCTAACAACCTCATTCCACTCATTCATTGGATGAATCTCTAAACACTGATTAAACACAGATCTCTTTATTACAAAACCTTCACCAATTATTTTTTCCAATTGTTTTTTAAGTGCAGCAGGAAACATTACTCGTCCTTTGGCATCTGCCTTGCATTCGTATGTCCCTATAATGTTAATCACCGCTATTACTTTTAATCTGGCTGCTAATATACGAATAAACCCCACTTTTTCCCACTATTACCCACTTTGTTGATAACTTTACCCACATGCCCGTACTTTAACCCTGTTAGATATAGCAATTGCCATTAATAATTATTTTCGTTTCTTTGTAGAATAATATCCAATATACTTATGGTAAAAAAAGAAGGAAAGTTTAGATGGTTGGAAGAAGGTAAAGATGGACCGCCAGTAATCTTACTTCATGGCTTAATGGGAGGTGTTGAAAATTTTGGAGAGATGGTTGATTTTATCTCAACTGAGTGTAAAGTTTATGGGATTGACTTAAAACTTTTTGAAGGAAGAAGCCTACTTAATGTATCTGTAAAAGCATTAAGCGACTATTTATATGAATTCATGTGCCAATTAGGAATTGAAAGTGCCGTACTTATTGGCAACTCAATGGGAGGGCACATAGGCTTAATCTTTGCAAAAAATCATCCGGAGAAAGTAGATGGTCTAATCCTCACTGGTAGCTCAGGGCTATTTGAAGAATCTATGGGAAATTCTTTCCCTAGACGAGGAGACAAAAACTATATCCGCAAAAAAACAGAAGAAGTGTTTTATGATCCAAAAGTCGCTACAGACGAATTAGTTGACAGGGTTTTTGAAATTGCTAATAATAGAGTCACAATACTTAAACTCTTAGGATATGCAAAATCTGCTATAAGACATAATATGGCTAAAGACATCCCTAAAATCACAAAACCAACTTGTTTAATATGGGGAGCAGAAGATAAAGTTACTCCACCACATGTTGCTGAAGAATTTCATAAACTATTACCAAACTCTGAACTAAACTGGATTCCTCTATGCGGACATGCCCCTATGTGGGAACATCCAAAAAGTTTTAGTGAGATTGTGCTTCAGTTTCTGAGAAAAAAATTCTAAAACGTTTATGAAAATCAAAACTGCTCAATTTGTAATTAGCAATACTGATTACAAAATATGTCCTACACCAAAGATGCCTGAATATGCTTTTATTGGCAGATCAAATGTTGGGAAATCATCATTAATAAATGCTTTAGCTAATAATAAAAATCTAGCTAAAACATCAACGAAACCTGGGAAAACACAATTAATCAATCACTTCTTAATAAATAAAAAATGGTACTTAGTTGACTTGCCAGGATATGGATTTGCAAAAACATCTAAGGAGAAGAGAGCTAGATTCCATGATATGATAAGTGAATACCTTCTAAATAGAAGCAATCTAATGTGTCTTTTTGTTCTAATAGACAGTCGTCATAATGCTCAAGCAATTGACCAAGAGTTTATTCAGTGGCTTTCTGAGAATGAGATCCCTTTTGTACTAGTTTTCACGAAAGGAGATAAATTAGGAAAAACAGTGCTTGCCAAAAATGTAGAAGAATATAAGTCAGAAATGCTAAAACAATGGGCAGAACTTCCTAGAATATTTATTACATCAGCAGAAAAGAAAAGAGGACTAGATGATATTTTAACATATATTGAAAGTCTAAACCCTATATTCAGAGAAATTACATGATCATCCCTTGATCTGTGTTTTTTCAGCAAAAAACTGACAATAATCTCGCAAAGCACCTGCAAGCTTTTCGTTTCCTGTGGCCTTTTCTAAAGAATTAGCCATCCCAATCATTGTCTGATAATACATAATAAACATCTCATTTATAGGCATATCTTTTGTCCATAAGTCAATACGCAAAGTTTCTTTATTTTTTGCAGCCCAAGCAGAAACCATTAAAGCTTTAATATCACACTCCTTTTTAGTAGCATCACTTGAATCCATTTCAATATTTATTGGTAAATAATTTTCATCCAAATCAACTTCAAATTTTAAAGTCTGTCTCATTATATCTTATTTAGTCGGTTTATATTTTGAGTTATGTAAAAACTCCCTTGAATCAGTCAAATACATTAACTCTTCTATATCAATTTTATTATTTTTCATATAATCACTTACCATCTTATAGCCTATAAAAAAAGCAACTCTACCCGGAGCTTCATTTGGCATCCCCTTTGCAAATGGAGCATAATTAAGAAAAGACCTAAACTCAATCTCTTTCTTAGAGAAAAGCAAATCTTCCTCAATAAAATACTCCCAAATACTTGCCTCATTCTCTTCTACCCAAGTCATTTGCTCTACAGTAAAACGAAACTTGTCTTCCATATTTAATTTAGGTAACATTTTATCCAAAAAATACATCATCTTACCTTTATGAACTACTTGAGAAAGCAGATCTTTATCAAATAAATATTCTTGAAAGTATTCATTAAACCAAACTTCCATCACATTGGAAAGAATAAATCTTTTTTGCTTTTGAAACCTTAAATATGTAGGGTCACCTAAATATTTATAATACTTACTGTTTTCTCCTAAAAAGTTTTCTAAACCTATCCCGATATTATTATCATAAGTTACCACCCCATAGTTAAAGCCTCCAAAAAAAGTAGTCACTTCAGGAATAGGATAAGATGGAAAAGCGGCTGCAAACTGACCAAAGGCAAGTTCTAGATCATATTCTATATCTGAAAAATCAGAAAACAAAAGGGCTGTAGAATCATAAGCTTCACGCATATCTCTATTTTGGGTAAAAGCCAGTAATCCATCGTAATATTCTTCTTTATTTGGAGAATACATTTGAAGTATCTGAGTAGTAAATACATTATTAAAAGAGCCAAAATTTTTATCCCACTTATTAGATCTTTCAATAACATTTTCTGCATTTACAGAAAACAACTCCTTCTCAAACCTATTGAATCTCAGCTCTACCTTATCTGCCTTATTAGAAGCTAGGTAATCCAAGATAACTACTAAAAAAAACCCGAGCAATAAAGAAAGAAATAAGACTGTCCTTTTCATAGAGCAAAATAATAAGTTTTAACTTACATTTGCAAATAATTATGCAAACAACAGCAATAATTACTTACATATCAAATTGGCTTATAGAGTATGTCAACACATGTAACTCTAAAGGTTTTGTGATTGGAATTTCAGGAGGAATTGATTCAGCAGTAACATCTGTACTAGCCGCTAAAACTGGATTGCCATTAATATGTGTTGAGATGCCAATTCATCAAAACAAAACAGAAGTTGAAAGAGGATCCAAGCATATCCAATGGCTTAGAGAAAACTTTCCAAATGTAAGCTCAAAGAGGATAGAATTAACTTCAACTTTTGATGAATTTATCACAAAAATCCCCTCTAATAAAAATAAACTTGCACTAGCAAATACTAGGTCCAGACTGAGAATGATTACTCTATACTACCTTGCTCAGGATAACAACTCTCTTGTTATAGGAACAGGAAATAAAGTGGAGGATTTCGGAATTGGGTTTTTTACAAAATATGGTGATGGGGGAGTAGATATCAGCCCAATTGCTGATTTACTAAAATCTGAAGTTTATACCCTTGCTAAGGAGTTGTCAATAAATGATGATGTCATAATTGCCTCTCCTACTGACGGCCTATGGATGGATAACAAAACTGATGAAGAGCAGATTGGAGCCAATTATCCAGAGTTAGAATGGGCAATGGATTTTAAGGGAGATGAAGGCTCATTATCAAAAAGAGAAAAGGAGGTATTACATATATACAAACAACTTAATTATGCGAATCAACATAAAATGAAGGAAATACCAGTATGCATAATTCCTAAACACCTTAAGTAATTTAATTTTACTACTTTAGCTGTATACTAATTTTTAAAACAAGAAAATGAAACAAATAGAAACACCTCTAACCTGGGGACTAGCAATAGGACTTATGATATCTTTATTTATTGGAAATCTGATGACAGAAAATGAATCTAATATTATATCAGCCAACCTGAATACTGACAACGCAATATCTGATATATTTCAGAAAAATTGTGAGACCGTGAAAGAATATGACAAGGCTTTTTGTAACGAGGATATTGATTATGAAAAGTTTTATGCAACCAATGCAATAGTGAAAGGAACTACATTGGGTGCAAAAGATTCAATCAATGTTAAAGACCGTAAAGTTGCTCATCAAGAAATGTGGCAAAAATATGATTTTAGCACATCTCAACCACTTAATTTATTGCCTGGCGTTAATCCAGAAACAAAAGAGATGGATGGCTCTGTGAGAACATATTTTAATCTTACGGTTACATTAACTGAGAATCAAAAATCTATTACAATACCAATGTATGAGTCATATGATTTTGATGAGGATGGAAAAATAGTTTTTTATCAATTTTATGGAGATGTAACATCAGCATTGTCATCTTTAAGTGAAGAATAATAGATTTAGCCTCAACTAATTACCAAATAACCCGCTCATTTAGCGGGTTTTTTTGAAAATTTTAGCGTACTAAATCTCATATATAGATAATTAATCTTCTTATTTTTGCCAAATGAAATTAATAATTCTTATTGGCTGCCTATTTCTACTTGATATGTATTTTTATCTTGGAACAGTATCAGTAGTTAATAAGCTATGGAATTATAAAATAATTTTCAAGATTATATATTGGCTAATATCCATTTTAGTATATACAGGAATTATTTATATAGTTGTGACTTATAACAAGACCACTCCATCTGTCCGCTTTAATGACAGTATAATATATACCAGTTTATTTTTTATTTTATTTACTGCAAAACTAATAGGATCCATCCCTCTAATAATTGATGATATTCTGAGAGTCTTTAGATATGTTTTTGCCTTTTTCAACAACTCTCAATACACACATGATGTAAGCCGTCTAGATTTTCTAAAAAAATCAGCACTTATTGTTTCGGGAACTTTATTCTCTACCTTATTAATTGGAATGCAATGGGGCAGGTATAATTTTAAGAAAAATTATCAAGATATTTTTATACATAACTGGCCTACAGATCTTGAAAATTATAAAATTATTCAAATCTCAGATCTACATCTAGGAAGTTTTAATGATGTCGGGAAATTAGAAGAGATTGTAGAGATGATTAATGATGAAAAACCTAATATAGTAGTATTTACAGGGGACCTAGTAAATAATTATTATCATGAAGCAATTCCTTATGTTAACACTCTGAAAAAGATAGAGGCAAAAGACGGGAAATTTTCCATATTAGGCAATCATGATTATTGTGATTACGTAATGTTAAAGAGAAGCTCGGAGAAGTGGAAAGAAAATTTCAAACAGTTATTAGCATTAGAAAAGGAAGCAGGGTTTGATTTACTCTTAAATGAATCAAGGGAGATTGCCTTAGGTGATAAGCGATTTAATATTGTCGGAGTCGAGAACTGGGGTGCTGGTAATTTCAATAAAGATGGTGATCTAGATAAAGCAATGAAAGATGTAGACATCAAGATCCCAACCATATTACTTTCTCACGACCCATCACATTGGAATGAAGTAGTGCGAGGAAGCAAATATAATATTGAGCTTCAACTATCGGGACATACACATGGAATGCAATTTGGGATTGAAATTCCAGGATTCAAATGGAGTCCTGCACAATACAGATATAAAGAATGGGCAGGGCTTTATAAGATAGACAACAACCAGATCTATGTAAACAGAGGATTAGGACATCTTGGCTATGCCGGTAGAGTCGGAATAATGCCAGATATATCAATATTAAATATTAAGAAAGAGATATAGATTGCTAAAAGTATTTACAGATATTAAGAATATACAGAAGCAATGGGAGGATATTAAAGTCCCTAAATTCTTAGATCTAAATTTTTTACAAATCTATTATCAGAAACACTCTCAGATAACGCATTTATTTGCTATGGATGCTAACATAAGATTATATGCTCATATTTTTAAGTTAACTTTCAGCAAGGCTAAGAATTATTTAAAGAATAATCCGATCAGCAATATTATTCTAAGTTCTATTAATTTTGATGTACTGTATCTTACGAATTCTTATATTACCAATGTTCCTGCTTTTACAAGTGATAAAGCGATTCATCTTAAGCAATTACTCAACACTATAGAACATAATTATTCACTCATAGTAATCCCAGATTTTCTATTTGAGAATATGATAGTGGAAAATGACAACTATATCAAAATAGAGATTGAGGAGGAAATGATTATAGATGTAAGAGGTGAGTGGGAGACATTAGAAGATTATATGGGAGATTTGAAAAATAAGTATAGAAATAAAGTAAAAAAAATTATTAAAAAAACTAGTGAATTAGAGATCAGAAACTTAGATGTCAATGATTTAGAAAGATACGCAATTGACATCAAGTCACTCTTTAAGCAGGTAGCAACATCTGCTACATTTACAGGGCCTAAATTTAATACAGATTCTTTTGTGTCTTTTGTTAAGCAACAATTTATGAAGATTGATGGTTACTTTATGAATGATAAGTTAGTTGGTTTTTCATCTGCAATAGAAAAAGACGAAAAATTATACTCTTACTTTGTCGGATTTGATAAAAATCTAAATAAATCAGTACCTATATATGGGAGGATTCTAATAGAAAATATAAAGGCTGCAATAGAAGGGAAAAAGAAACTTCTAATTCTTGGACGCACAGCAAATGAATATAAAAGCAATTTTGGTGCTTTTCCAATCAAATCTTATGTATATATAAGAATAGAAAATAAATTTCTACGAACTCTTTTAAAACCTATCTATAGTAAACTAAGTATAAAAAAGTGGATACAAAGAAGCCCATTTAAAAATTAAGATCATAATCAACTGTGTGAGCCTTCTATTTCCTTAATCTAACTTTAACAAAAGCTAAAATCATAAAAATAACAGCAATAAATACGGATAGCCTTCCTATGTAGTCACCAAACTTACTATAAAAAGTAGAAGTAGTATTCAGATCTGCCTTAGCTTTCAAGCAAACTACTTCATCCCATTTAGATTCTTGTAATATATCTCCTCTTGAATTTATAACACTCGATATTCCTGTATTTGCAGAACGAACAATTGATTTCCTTTGCTCAATTGCTCTTAATTTAGCATATTGAAGATGCTGCTTATAGCCTGCTGTATTTTTCCACCAACCATCATTAGTGATTATTGCCAATAAATTTGTTTCGCCTAAATCCATATGTCCATATACACTCTCATAACAAATAAGCGGAGAGACTACACTGTTATTAACTAAGAAGGAATTAATATAATTCTCACTGCCCAAAGAGCCACTAGTCCCACCCAAATTAACAGCCAATTTTGCTAATGGATCTAGAATATATGGGAAAGGCATCTTTTCTACCCCTGGCACTAATTTTGTTTTATGATATACATGAACATATCCGCTATCATTAATAAAAACAGCAGAGTTATAAGCATCATAAAAAATATCCTCGTTCCTAATTTGTCTAGCTGTAGATGATTTTTCTTCTTGACTGTTAAATAATCGATATGTAGTAGCTCCAACTAGAATATTTAAATTAGGATATTTCTTTTGGAGCTCCTTTAGCGTTACAATACTATATGTTGTTTCGTATTGATTATTCTTATTCTCCCATATTCCTTCAAGTAATGCAGTCTCCGGACCTATCAAAAGTTCTGTCTCCTGAGTAAGGCCTGTTTCAGCAAGTGCAATAAAATCTTCTAGCTGATCATCAAATGAAATACTAAATTTATCTAAGTAAGGGTCAACATTAGGCTGAACAATTAGCACATCTATGCTTTGGTTATTGTACTCTTCAAAATTGAAATACATATATAAAGAAAAAAGAATAGGTGTTAGTAACACCAATATTGGAAACAATAAAATCTCCTTTCTATTCTCTTTATTATAGAGTCTAAAGAGAGAGAGATTTACTAAAATAACCCAAAGAGATCCACCTAAGAAACCAGTAAATTCATACCATTGAATCAATGAAGTTGAATTTGCAAATACATTCCCAAGCGTAAGCCATGGCCATGACAAATCCCAATTTAAATGCAGATACTCCATTGATATCCATAACACAATGAGAGAAAAATACCCCAATCTTTTTGAAGTTGCGATTTTTATTTTATGAAAACCCCAAAAAGCAGTTGCCATCAAAGTAGCATTCACAAAGAATGCTGCTATTGCTCCAAAAACTGTTGCATGATATATCCAATAAGTAGTAATAGCATTAAATAAAAAAAATGCTAAGAAGGAATAACGGAAAACTTGTTTGCTGTTTGCAGATTCCTGTTCTAAAATTAATAAGGGAATGAAGGCAACGAAAACTAAAGGGAATACACCAATTGATGGCCAAGAGAATGCCAGTAATAATCCACTTAATAAGGCTAATAATAGTTTATTCATAAAGTTTACAAATATTATCATATTTTTGCTGAAATGAATGCAATACAAAGAAATATCCCTAATTTAATTACACTAGCAAACTTAACTTGTGGTCTGTTTGCAATCATTTTCGCTTTTCAAGGGATCCTAACAGCTGCATCACTTTGCATATTTTTAGGTGCTCTCTTAGATTTTTTTGATGGACTTGCTGCTCGACTTCTAAAAATAAGTGGAGAATTTGGAAAGCAACTTGATTCTATGGCTGATATGGTAACTTTTGGGGTAGCACCAGGATTTATCTTTTTTCATTTCATATTCTATCTCAATAATGATATAATTTTTCGTCATTCCATGGAAAATGATAATCTTTTTTTTCCTGCATCATTAGCGCTTTTAATTCCAATTTTTGCAGCTTACCGTTTGGCTAATTTCAATATCGACTCTAGACAAATAGATTCCTTCATTGGCTTGCCAACTCCTGCATTAGCAATATTTATTGCAGCAATTCCTCATATTGATTTCAATATATTTCCCATGTTTACTGACATAAAGTTACTTGCAATACTTGCAATAATAATGCCCTTGCTTTTGGTATTAGAGATGCCTATGTTCTCACTAAAAATCAACAAAGAAGAAAGTATAAAATCTAGATTAAACTTGTTTAGAATGTCACTTATTTTTGCAGCCGTTTTATTATTCTTTGTATTTCAGTTTGCTGCTATCCCATTTATTGTAATTTTATACCTGATTTTATCACTCCTAAATAATATACTAT
>PCBP01000044.1 GCA_002730985.1 Flavobacteriales bacterium
CGTGACCCAGGCATTGTTAGAGATAGGATTCCTTTCCATCACCTTACACCTCTTTTTCCTTATGAAAAATTCAACCTTCTAGGCAATGGGCATAATAATGTCTCTATAAGAATGTTGGATATATTTACTCCACTTGGGAAAGGCCAAAGAGGATTAATTGTTGCTCAGCCTAAAACTGGAAAAACAGTACTATTAAAAGATATTGCCAATGCAATTGCAGATAATCACCCAGAAGTTTATATGATCATACTATTAATTGATGAGCGACCTGAAGAAGTTACCGACATGGAAAGAAGCGTAAATGCTGAAGTAATTGCTTCAACTTTTGATGAACCAGCCAGTCGACACGTAAAAGTAGCTGATATGGTACTCGAAAAAGCTAAAAGGATGGTTGAATGCGGACATGATGTTGTTGTATTATTAGATTCCATTACTAGGTTAGCAAGAGCCTACAATACGGTACAACCTGCCTCTGGTAAAATACTAAGTGGTGGTGTAGATGCAAATGCACTCCACAAACCAAAAAGATTCTTTGGAGCTGCTCGTAAGATTGAGAAAGGGGGATCGCTTACTATTTTAGCTACTGCACTTACAGATACTGGAAGTAAAATGGATGAAGTGATCTTTGAGGAATTTAAAGGTACTGGTAATATGGAACTACAATTAGACAGAAAAATTGCAAATAGAAGAATTTACCCTGCTGTTGATCTAGTCTCTTCTTCTACAAGAAGAGAAGACCTATTACTAGATAAAGAGTACATTCAGAGGATTTGGGTGCTTAGAAATTACTTAGCAGACATGAATCCTATTGAGGCAATTGAATTCATGAAAGACAGATTGCAAAAAACAAAAGATAATAATGAATTCTTAATAACTATGAATGGCTAATAAGTTAGCTGTCAACACTGTGTAAAAACGTACTTTAACGTATTATTAAGAGAAAATCCCATACAACACACTTCCGCTGCCACTCATAGATGCATATATGGCTCCATCAGCATAAAGCTGTTCTTTCATTACTTTAAGTTTTGGATACTTTGTAAAAGCAGGAATCTCAAAGTCATTTTTTACGTTTCTCTTCCAACTCTCGATAGGCTGAACAATTAAATCCAGTAAATTTATCATAGGTAGTTGTGGTGTAATTCCAGAATAAGCCTCAGCTGTTGAAATGTGTAATTCAGGAAAAATAAATCTCAACTCAAAAGATGATAAATCCAAATTAACTGGAAACATCTTCTCTCCTATTCCAGTTACATGTTTTGGTCTATTCTCAATAAAAAATGGACAGTCTGCTCCTAATCGTAACGCATACTTCTCTAATTGATCTAGCGATAACCTCAAATCAAAAATACGGTTTAAGGCAATCAAAGTAAAAGCACCATCAGCTGATCCCCCTCCTAACCCCGCTCCTATTGGTATCTGCTTATGGAGATGGATCTTAACAAGAGGAATATCAAAATCTGCTTTTAACAAATCATATGCTTTCATACAAATGTTCTCTTCCCCAGGTATCGAAATCCCTGAACTGCTAAATAATAAAACATCGGCAGGTATAATTTCTAGAATATCAGAAAGATTCTTTACTGGGTAAAGAATAGAAGAAATTTCATGATATCTATCTTCTCTTCTTTTAAGCACATTAAGACCTAGATTTACCTTTGCATTTGGATATACTATCATTAACTATATTATTTTAACATGAAAAAACTGTAAATTACGAGCTTTATATTCTGAATAAGAAGTCAAGTTTTCAACAACAAAAATAATCAACTGAAAATTTATATCCCTTCATAAATCATTTTATTTAACTTTGTTGTCCTTCTTAAAGAAAGATAAATGGAATATTTAGCATTTGAAAAACCGATCGAAGAACTAATGAGTAAGCTTGAGAAAGCTAAAGAAATAGGAGATGAAGGTTCTGTTGACATAAGTAAAACTGTAAGTGATATCGAGATGAAAATAGAATCTGCTAGAAAAGAAATCTACAAAAATCTTTCATCTTGGGAAAAGGTACAGCTTTCTCGTCATCCTCAAAGACCTTACGCTCTAGACTATATTCATGCCTTATCAGATAATGATTTCTTAGAATTACATGGAGATAGAGGAGTCAAAGATGACAAAGCAATGATTGGAGGTTGGGCTACAATAGATAATCAATCTGTTATGTTTATTGGACAACAAAAAGGAAGAACCACTAAAGAAAGACAATTTCGTAATTTTGGAATGGCTAATCCTGAAGGATATCGTAAAGCCTTACGTCTTATGAAGATGGCTGAGAAATTTAAAAAGCCAGTAGTATGTCTTATAGATACCCCTGGTGCATTCCCAGGTTTGGAGGCAGAAGAAAGAGGGCAAGGAGAGGCAATCGCTCGGAACATCCTTGAGATGACGAAACTAGAAGTTCCTATTATTGTAGTCATTATTGGTGAAGGAGCTTCAGGCGGTGCACTAGGAATAGGTGTTGGAGATAAAATCTTAATGCTTAATAATGCGTGGTATTCTGTTATCTCTCCTGAAAATTGCTCCACTATCCTCTGGGGTAATTGGGATCATAAGGAAACTGCTGCTAATGCACTAAAACTGACGGCAAAAGATATGAAGAAGATCGGACTAGTGGATGAAATAATCAAAGAACCTTTAGGTGGCGCCCATACTTTCCCTGATAAGACTTTTAAAATTGTAAAGAAAGCAATTACAAAAGAAATTAGAAGCCTTCTTGATATAAATAAAGATGTGTTAATACAAAATAGAATGAATAAATTCTCAAATATGGGAGTGGCAAAAGCATAACAAATGGCAAAAAAAATAGGACAAAGAACATTAAAAGCAACGCCAACTCATCAGATTGAAGGTAAATTGCAACCTCAAGCTATTGAACTAGAACAAGCGGTACTTGGCGCTTTAATGATTGATAATGAATCATTATCTGATGCTATTGACTCCCTAAAAACTGAATATTTCTATGCCCCGAAACATCAAAAGATTTTTGAGGCCATTACAAACCTATTTAACAATACCCAGCCAGTTGATATTCTTACTGTTTCAGAAGAATTAAAGAGATTAGAAGCGTTTGAGAACATTGGAGGTCTAGTATATATCTCTGAACTTACAAATAATGTAGCATCAGCTTCAAATACTGAATTCCATGCAAGGATTATTGCAGAGAAATTTATCAAAAGATCTCTTATTAATATTTCAAGAAAGATAAGTACGGATGCGTTTGATGATTCAGTAGATATATTTGATTTGCTAAACAACGCCGAATCAGAACTATTCACAGTAACTGAAGGGACTTTAAGAAAGAGCTATGATAAGATGAGTTCTTTAATTAAAGGAGCTCTTGAAAATATTGAAATACTAAGAAATAAAGAAGATGGATTAAGTGGTATACCTACTGGCTTTACTAATCTAGATAGAGTAACCTCAGGATGGCAAAATTCTGACTTGGTAATTTGTGCTGCTCGTCCAGGTATGGGAAAAACAGCACTTGCCTTGACAATGGCTCGAAATATTGCAGTTGATCATGAAACTCCCATTGGTTTCTTCTCACTTGAAATGTCATCAGAACAATTAGTAAACAGATTAATTGCTAGTGAAGCCGAATTAAGTGCATCAAAACTAAGAAAAGGAGATTTAGCCGACCATGAGATGGTTCAATTACACGAAAAAATCAAACAATTATCAGAGGCTCCAATTTTTATTGATGATACTCCTGCGTTAACCATCTTTGAACTTAGAGCAAAAGCAAGAAGACTTGTTAAAAATCATGGTGTAAGAATTATTATGATTGACTATTTACAACTAATGAATTCAGGTGGAAATGCCGGAAATAGAGAGCAAGAAATTTCTGCTATTTCTAGATCCTTAAAAGGAATCGCTAAAGAGTTAAAGATCCCTGTTATTGCTTTATCACAAGTAAACAGAGGGGTTGAAAGCAGAACAGGTGTAGGAAGTAAACGACCTATGCTATCTGACCTTAGAGAGTCTGGAGCAATTGAACAAGATGCCGATATTGTAACTTTCATTTACCGTCCCGAATATTACAAGATATATGAATGGGATAATGGTGATGATTCTAGAGGTCAAGGAGAATTAATTATTGCAAAACACAGGAATGGGTCACTTAAAAATATCCGACTAAAATTTATTGATGAATTTGCCAAATTTTCTGATCTTGATTATTTTGATGACAGTGAATTTAATAATGATAGCTCATCAATGATATCAATGTCATCAAGCATGAATCAAGAAAATAAAGATGACCCATTCTAGAATCATAAAAGAACTTTGGTGCTTTATATTCTTTTGCATTCTCTCTATTTCTGCCAAAGCCTCATATATTTTTATTCCTATGGATGATAATCAAAGTAATCATCTAAAAGCTTATGGTATTGCTTATTATGCTATTGAGAGGGATGTTAAAGTAGACTGGCTTCTAAACTATCAAGGAGGTAGTTTTATGATCAAATATCATAACAAAATTGAAGATGAATGTAATATTAGAGGGGTTTCTTTTACTATTATCGCAGACATACAATCTACCCAGATCTTACAATCAATTGCTAGTCCATCTGTCAATCAAGATGTTGTTAGGCTTGATAAAGCACCAAAAATTGCAATTTATTCCCCTAAAGACAAGCAACCCTGGGATGATGCTGTAACCATGGCACTAACTTATGCTGAGATCCCTTATGAGATAGTTTATGATGAAGAGGTTTTATCCAATCTACTACCGCTTTATGATTGGCTACACTTACATCATGAAGATTTTACAGGACAATACGGGAAATTCTATGTTTCATTTAAGAATGCAACCTGGTATAAGGAGGGGAAAAAAAATTCCGAGAAATTAGCCCAAAAATTAGGATACAAAAAAGTGTCTGAAGCAAAACTTGCAGTGGCTAAGAAAATTAAAGAATTTGTGCTGGCTGGAGGTTTTTTATTTGCTATGTGCTCAGCAACTGACAGTTATGATATCGCACTTGCATCAGAAGGAGTCGATATTTGTAGAGAAATGTTTGATGGAGATGCAATGGATAGCAATATTGACAATAAATTAGATTTCTCAAAAACATTAGCCTTCAAGAATTTCTCACTAGTTAAAAACCCTAATCGGTATGAGTTTTCATCAATTGATGCCACTGAGAAAAGACGTATAAATGCAAAAGTTGACTTCTTCACATTATTTGATTTCTCAGCTAAATGGGACCCAGTACCAACTATGCTATGTCAGAACCATACACAAGTTATTGCAGGCTTTATGGGACAGACAACTTCTTTTAGAAATGAATTTATCAAATCAGATGTTCTAATTATGGGCGAGACAAAGGCTACTAATGAAGCAAGATATATCCATGGAGAACTAGGTGATGGAACATGGACTTTTTATGGGGGACATGACCCAGAAGATTATCAACATAAAGTTGGCGATCCAAAAACAGACTTATCTTTACATCCCAACTCAGCTGGCTATCGATTAATCCTAAACAATATTCTTTTTCCTGCAGCAAAGAAAAAGAAATTAAAAACCTAAATCAAATGCACCCTCTCCCCTTCATACCAATACCTATAATTACTATTATATAACTTTTCAACTGCATTACGCTTAATTTTCATAGTTGGAGTAAGCAGTTTATTTTCTACTGTCCACTCTTCTCTAACAACCACAAAATTATGAATCTTTTCATGCCCATCTAGCTTCTGATTAACCAATACTAAGGTTTTATTTAAAGAGGGAAGTAGAGATTCACTACTTATATCTTTCCCTCTTTCAGATAATACAACAATAGCAATCGGCTGAGGCAATCCAGTACCTACAACACAAACCTGTTCAATATTCTTATCTGCAGAAATCCTCATCTCAATTGGGGAAGGTGCAACATATTTGCCTTTACTAGTCTTAAATAAATCCTTAACTCTACCCGTAATAGTTAAAAATCCATTTGTATCAATTGCTCCCTCGTCACCAGTATGCAACCAACCATTAATTATTGTCTTATCAGTTTCTTCCTTCATCTTATAATAGCCATCCATCAGAGCATCATGTTTGATTAAGATCTCTTTATCCTTAGAAAGTTTTACATCACAAAATGGCAATGCCTGACCTACTGAACCAATCTTAATGTTATCTCTAAAGCTTACATGAGAATAGCAAGTGTTCTCTGTCATAGCATAAGCCTCTTGTATATTAATTCCTAAACGAGAGAACCAATTAATAAGCGCAATAGGAGTTGGTGCTGCCCCCGTAAAAACATTCCTTGCTCTATCAAGTCCTAATCCTTTCTTAATCTTCTTTTTTATAAAATAAGAAATTAAAGGGATACTGAGAAGAATGTTTAAGCTCTTCTGTGATAATTTTGTTAGAATTCCTTGTTGGAACTTTGTCCAAATTCGTGGCACACCTAAAAATACAGTTGGTGACACCTCTACTAAATTATTAGAAAACGTGTCCAAACTTTCAGCAAAAGATACTCTTCCTCCACTATATAAACTTCCCATCTGAACTAATAATCGTTCTGCAATATGGCATAAAGGCAAATAAGAGAAGAAAGATTCTTCTTCTAAAGGTAAAATATTTACAGCATTAGTAGTTGCAAATGAAAAATTATAGAACTTATGCATTACTCCTTTTGGGTCTCCAGTTGTTCCTGAAGTATAAATAATAGTTGCTAACTCTTCTTCTCCTCTAATAATATTGTCAGAAAATGGAATGACATCCTTCGTTAATTCATCCCACCTTGGATAATCTTCAGTATAGAAAGGAAATGAAATACAATCTATATCAGAAGGAACCCCTGGCTGCATATCAACATAATTATCTAATTTGCCAACAAATAATAATCTAGATCCTGAATGATCTAGAATTTTCCCTAATGTCTCAGAATTCAGGTTTGGATATAAAGGAACAGATATATGGCCACTCATCATTATTGCCATGTCTGCCATCATCCAGTGTGCACAGTTTTTTGACAAAAGAGCTATTTTACTTTCTTTTGGTAAATCTAATGATTTCAAATAAGTCGCCATCTTCCTTACTTCTATTCCAAAATCTTTCCAAGTCCAATGGTGCCAAATGCCATTAATAGGCTGAGATAAATAAGTTTCATTTGGTTTTTCTTGCTCCCATTTATAGAGCATTTCAAGAGGAGATAAATAAGCCATAATTATAATTTTCAGGTTGCTAAAAATAATGATTTAAAAACAACTTTATATGCACGCATAATAATTTGCTTTTTATTATGCATGCACAGTTTTTTTATATATATTTAGTGCAAAATTAAAAACTATGGATCAAGAAGAAACTATTGACTATAATATTAGAAAAACCTGGTATAATATCACGAAAATGTATAACCGTACTGCTAATGAATATATGGCAAGTATGGCGCTTGGAATGATTATCCTAAATATTGATATCTCTGTAGGAACTCCATCTACTCAATTAGGACCGAATATGGGAATGGAAGCAACTTCTTTATCTAGATCACTAAACAAACTAGAGGATGCTGGTGTTATTGAAAGGAAAGATGATCCAGATGACAAAAGAAAATCTGTTATCCATCTCACTCCGCTTGGTATGGACTGGCGTGAAGTTGCAAAAGGAGTTGTAATTGAGTTTAATGAAACTATACAATCACATTTTACACAAGAAGAAATGAATACATTTTTTGCTATTCTTAGAAAAATAAATAAAATAATTGATGAAACAAAATAGACATATAAATAAAGTAGCTGTAATTGGTTCTGGGATAATGGGATCTCGTATTGCATGTCATTTTGCAAATATTGGAGTGGAAGTTTTACTGCTAGATATTGTCCCTTCTGATATTTCTGAACAAGACAAACAAAATAAAACAATCCGGAACTCTATTGTAAATGATGCACTAAGAAACACTTTAAAGAGTAATCCATCGCCTATCTACAGTAAAGAATTTATAAACAGGATTACAACAGGGAATTTGGATGACGATTTAGATAAAATTACAGACACCGACTGGATAATTGAAGTGGTTTTAGAAAAACTAGAAATTAAAAAACAAGTTTTTGAGAAAATAGAAAAATACAGAAAAGAAGGGACCTTAATTTCTTCTAATACCTCAGGAATTCCTATTGAAAGCATGTTAGAAGGAAGAAGTGAAGATTTTACAAGACATTTTTGTGGTACACATTTTTTCAACCCTCCAAGATACCTAAAACTCTTAGAGATTATTCCAAGTACAAGAACAGAGCAAGATGTTATTGACTTCCTAATGATTTATGGGGACAAGTTCCTTGGAAAAGACATGGTACTTTGTAAGGACAGCCCTGCATTTATTGCTAACAGGATTGGCGTTGCTAATATTATGTCTCTTTTCCATTTGGTAAAAGAATTGGATTTAACAGTAGAAGAGGTCGATTCATTAAGCGGTCCAATTATTGGCCGTCCAAAATCTGCAACTTTCCGTACTTGTGATTTAGTAGGATTGGACACTCTTATTCATGTTTCAAATGGAGTATATAAAAACTGCCCTAATGATGAAATGAGAAGTAATTTTGAATCACCTGATTTCATTAATAAGATGAGTAAGAACAAATGGTTAGGAGACAAAACTAAGCAAGGATTCTACAAAAAATCGAAAGATGCAAATGGCAACAGAATAATTGAGGCGTTAAACCTCAACACTATGGAATACGCTCCAAAACAAAGAGCAAAGTTTGCAACTATAGCAGCAGCAAAACAAGAAGGTGATCTTTTAAAGAGATTCAAAATTCTTGTAAAAGGAAAAGATAAAGCAGGAGAATTTTATCGCAAATCATTCTACACTGCATTTGCTTATGTTTCACATAGAATACCTGAAATAACAGAAGATCTTTACAAAATTGACAGGGCATTATGTGCCGGTTTTGGATGGGAAATTGGCCCTTTCCAAATGTGGGACGCTTTAGATGTTGGAAAAACACTATCCAAAATGGAAGAATCAGGATACAATGCAGCCGATTGGGTACACGAGATGTTGAAGTCAGGAACTAACTCATTCTACTCTACAGAAGACGGGAATTTAAATTACTATAATATTCCTAAAAAAGCAAAAAAGGAAGTTACTGGGATGGAGAACTTTATTATCTTAGATCATATCCGTGAAAGCAATAAAATATGGAGTAATTCAGGATGTAACCTTACCGATATTGGCGATGGAATTGTGAACCTAGAATGGAAAACAAAAATGAATTCTATTGGAGGAGAAGTATTAGACGGGATTCAAAAATCAATTGAAATTGCTGAAAAGGATCACAAAGGTTTAGTAATAGCAAATCAAGGGACTAACTTTTCTGTTGGAGCCAATATTGCTATGATATTCATGATGGCAATTGAACAGGAATATGAAGAAATTGATTTTGCTGTTAGAGCATTTCAAAATACAACTGGAAGAATAAGATACTCTTCAATTCCTGTAATAGTTGCTACACACGGGATGACATTGGGTGGTGGTTGCGAAATTGCCTTACATGCCGATCATGTGCAAGCAGCAGCAGAAACTTATATTGGTTTAGTAGAAATGGGAGTAGGCGTAATTCCTGGAGGGGGAGGGACAAAAGAAATGGCAAGAAGAGCTTCTGAAGTTTACTTTTCAGGAGATATAGAATTGCCAACCTTAAAAGAAAGATACCTAAATATTGGTATGGCAAAAGTCGCTACTTCAGCACAAGAAGCAATTGAGTTAGATTTACTTCTTAAAAACAGAGACAAAGTAACTGTTGGTTTAAATAACCTTATTGCCGATGCAAAAGCGGCAGTATTAAATCTTTCAAATAGTGGATATACCAAACCTAATCATAAAAAAATAAAAGCATTAGGGAAAGCAGGGCTTGGAATGTTTATGGTAGGAGCACATTCCATGCATGCAGCAGGATATATCACGAAGCATGAAAAATTAATGTCTGAAAAATTAGCTTACACAATTTGTGGTGGAGATTTGTCAGCCCCTACTCTAGTTTCTGAACAATATCTATTAGACCTTGAAAGAGAGGCCTTCTTGTCATTATGTGGGGAAAGAAAAACGTTAGAAAGAATAGAACACATGTTGAAGAAAGGCAAACCATTAAGAAATTAAATTTATGAATAAAGCATATATAGTAGCAGGATACAGATCAGCAGTAGGAAAATCAGGAAAAGGAGTTTTTAAATTTACACGTCCAGATAATTTAGCTGCAGATGTAATTAAACATTTAGTAGCATCCGTTCCTGAATTAGAAAAAGATAGAATTGATGATGTAATTTGTGGAAATGCAACTCCTGAAGCAGAACAAGGATTGAATATTGGGCGTATGATTTCCTTAATGGGACTAGACACCATAAAAGTTCCCGGAATGACAGTGAACAGATACTGCTCTTCAGGATTAGAAACCATAGCTATCGCAAATGCTAAAATAAAAAGTGGAATGGCAGAGTGTATAATTGCTGGAGGAGTAGAGTGCATGTCCCCTATCCCATTTGGAGGATGGAAAATTGTACCTAATTATGATGTAGCAAAAAATAATTCTGATTGGTATTGGAATATGGGACTTACTGCAGAAGCAGTTGCCGATAAATGGAACATCAGCAGAAAGGACCAAGATGAATTCGCTTTTAACTCACATCAAAAAGCATTAAATGCAATTGAAAAAGGATATTTTAAAAGTGGAATTGCTCCTATTACAATAAAAGAAAACTACTTAGATAAAAATGAAAAAAGACAAGAACGAGAGTTTATAGTAGATACAGATGAAGGTCCCAGAAAAGGAGGTTCAGCTGAAGCATTAGCAAAACTAAGAACAGTATTCGCAAAAGAAGGCACAGTAACAGCTGCAAACGCATCACAAACTTCTGATGGAGCAGCATTTGTAATACTTATGTCAGAGAAAATGATAAATGAATTAAATATAAAGCCAATTGCAAAACTATTAAGTTATTCTGTAGCGGGTGTAGAACCAAAACACATGGGAATAGGACCTATTGAAGCAATTCCAATGGCAATTAAAAAGGCTGGATTAAAACTTGAAGATATTGAACAAATTGAGTTAAATGAAGCCTTTGCCTCGCAATCATTAGCAGTTATTCGCAAGTTAGGATTGAACCCTGATATCGTTAATGTAAATGGAGGTGCAATTGCATTAGGGCATCCTTTAGGTTGTACTGGAGGAAAACTAACAGTCCAATTAATAAACGAAATGAAAAGGAGAAAACAGAGATACGGAATGGTTACTATGTGTGTAGGTGCTGGACAAGGTGCAGCTGGAGTTTTTGAAATATTATAAAACAAAAAATAAAGACATGATAAAAGGAGGAGAGTTTTTAATAAGAGACCAGGAAAGTAAAGATATTTTTATCCCCGAAGATTTTACAGAAGAACAGAAAATGATGGCTTCTGCTACTACTGATTTTGTTGGGAAAGAATTAGACCCTTATAGAGAGAGGTTTGAAAAGAAAGATTATAAACTTACTGA
>PCBP01000045.1 GCA_002730985.1 Flavobacteriales bacterium
AAACATAAACAATCCTCAGGATCAAAGTTTACAATATCATCTATGTTCTTTTGTATAATAACATCTAAGTCTAAGAATAAATTTTCACCTGTTTGTCTTACTACATTGTCATCAAACAAATACATCTTGTTCCACCACTTCTCTAACTTATTATCTTTAGGAAATGGTAGAACTTCAATGCTTTCATCTAGTCCCTTTGCGTTTTCTGTTAGACAGTAAAATGTAAAGTCAGAGGATATAGATTCCAGACAGGATTCGTATATCTTGTTAACATGTTTAGCAGAATATTTACTGCCCCATTTTACTGTATAAATGTTCATTGCCAATGCTTTAATAACTGTGGATCAACCAATTCATTCTGTTTAACCTTACCTCTATCAGGTGTAGGTTGTGGTAGTAAGTCTATATTAAATACACAAAGGATTGGTGTTTCCCTATATATTTCTGTTTCTAAATCATCATCGTCCCAACTACGACCTCGGTTATACGAGTAAGCATAGTCTGCTGGGAAATGATCCCATAATTTTTTACCCCAATCTCCCCATCGCCAGGAGTGATAGTTATCTGTTCCGTCTGTATATGTAAACCATATCTTTTCTTGATTCTCTAATACATCATGCCATATACATTCTGCTTGATCGTCGGACCAAACTTGACAACTGCCATTTGTATATGCGCCATGTGCTAATTTAAATTTACGAGTTTTCATTGGTCTAGGATCTTGCCACCAACTTCTTAACTTTGTAGGTCTTTCCATATTATAGGTAAGTAAAGGCTCTATATCATTTTGTATAATAACATCAAGATCGAAGAAAACAAAACGGCCGGTTGGCTTATCATCAGCAAAGTTATGGGTATTAAATACCATAGTTTTAGGCCTGTCCCAACAACGAGCCATCCCGTATTTAAAATTATCATTACCAAACCAATACTTAGGATGAATATTGGGAATATCAGGAAAAGGAATAACCTTAATATCAGGATCAAGACCATCAGCATCATCAGTATAACAATAAAAATGGAAATCATGTCTATCATTACAATTTCTCCTCGCCATATTTTTTAATCTGTTTACAAAATGAGGACCATATCTTGTGCCCCATTTAGAACAAATAATGTTTACTCTCATTTATATTTTCCTCTAGCTCTTGCTATAACATAGTCCACTGCGTATATTAGATGCTCATCTGCTAAGGCAGACACAACTTCAACGCACTTGTCTTCAAAATGTTTTATATCTATATGAATTATTAGTGTTGCAAAATGGGAGTTTTTAACAATCTCAATATATTTGTCATCATTAAATATTCCTTCTATCACGGTACCGTCTTGTACTTTTAACATATTCCTTCCTGTTCATTATGTAGTATTGTAGGATTTAATTTTAATAAATTATTAAAATATCCTTTATAAAAATCATTAGTAAATATCTCTTCTAGAGTATAATCACTAATACTGTTTTTGTTCCAATCATATAATAGTTCTGTTTTATGTTCTGGAGAACTGTCTGCTGTTGAAACATTTAGAGCTACATGTTTACAAGGAAAAACATTTCCCTTAGCGCTTAAGTAAAATTGATTATTAACTTTACCTTCACATTTAACATGTTCTGCAAATTTTATCTTTCTCTCTTTATATATGTCGTCTTTTTTTCTTGTCTGTAGAGTTTCTAGTTCTATAAGTTTATAGTCAGGCATATCCGGTTTAAGAACTTCTTCTACATAAGGTATCTCTGCAGGTACCTCATCTATATAAACAAATCCTGTAAAGTTATATTTTTCTGCTGTTTGTCTTGCCTTTTCTATATCTGTATTTAATTGATTTGTATGTGTGTAAGACCAAAATACTCTACAACCTTTTTTAATAAGAACATCTGCGTTCATTAAAACTAAACTGTCTGGATTTGCTGTATTAATATTAAATGTTATATTACCAGAATCTTTATATAATTCTCCTATAATACCCCACCAAAAAGGATCGTGTGTATCTCCTTTACTAATTAAATCTATACCAATACCCCATTGCCCCATAAGGTAATGTGTTATGTCTACAAGATCTTCATTGTTTGTAGGGTCTCCATCTAATCCTTTAAATTTAATTCGTTTCATATGAGCCTTCTCCATAAAGTCTTGGGAGAAAGAATTGCGAATTTGTTCTAAAGATAATTTATTGCCTTTGTTATCTGATAATTCTATTTCTACTCTCTCTGGTAAATATGGATACAAGTCTGTTGCTCTATTATACATTAGATCTTTTTGTTCTTCGGTAAAGTCTTCATACCAATAAGGCAAAACAACTATAGGTTCTTCTGTAGTTTCAGGATATGAAGCTGTAACATCTTTAATAAAAGGTACATCGCCTTCTTCAATTAAAAATTTCTCACTAAAGATATCATATTCATATAATAGTTCGTCTTCATTTTCGTCCCATTCTTCTAAGATTTTTTCTATTTTTTCATTACGGTATACAAAATAACCTAGGTTACCATCCTGCAGTTGGATTTTCTTATTGCTCTTATAAATGTCTATGTCCTTTATGTTGTTAATAATACAATTAGGAGTTATAAACAATGTATGTCCACCAGGTCTGGTGTGTTGCATAATATCTATTTCAATCCAATCTTTACCATACTTAGGAACATGGAAATTTATTCCATCTATATAACCAGCTTTTTTATGAGTAGACTCTAACAACTTATATTCATCCTCATCTACAAAAACATAAAATTCAAAAGGATCTACGCACAGCTTCTTAACCTGTGTATATAAAGCGTTTATATGTACTTGACTATAATTAGTATCTAGCTGATTTGCTATGATTGTTACCATGCCATAATCTCAATAATGTCTCATCTTCTAATTCATCTATCTTTATTTGTTTCTTACTAGGATTGGAATCCACATTGAACAAACAAAACTTAGGTTCTTCTCTATATTTATGTGTCTCCAAATCCGTAGGATGTGTCATACCTCTATTGTAACTATATGCCCATTCAAAAGGAATATTATTCCAAAAGTCTCTCTGTCTCCAGAAATGATAGTTATCTGTTCCTTTATAGAATGTTCTGAATATCATATCTTCTTCTTGTATTGCATCCCAGAATATATGTTCACATTGATCTTTGTTCCAACACATAACACTAGAATTATATAATGTTCCTCTAATGTCTATAAAGAGTCTTTCGTGTAATCTTTTATTCCAATTATCCCATTTAACATGAACTATTCTAGGTTTAAGAGCTAGCTCATCTAAATCAGTTATATCATTTTGTATAATGATATCCAAATCAAAGTAACACCATTTACCTTCATAACCTAAAAAGTTATGAGAATTAAATACTATAAATTTAGATCTGTCCCAACAATAATTTTCTTTACCAAACCAATACTTAGGATGTAAAGGATTAACATCAGGTATATCTACAGCATCACAATTTAATCCTGTACTATCATCTGTATAGCAAGTAAATGTAAAATCTTTGTGATAATTATCCTGTACCATACGATACAGATTATTCACATAATCAGGTGAGTATTTACTCCCCCACTTGATGCATACAAAGTTTATCATATTCTTTCTCAATCTCCGGGTTTCTGTCTAATCCATTTAATAAGCATATTGTATATTCAGGCCTATATTTTCTTCCTGTTGTATTAAAAGCATATACTTCATTATCTGGTAAGTGTTCAAATGTAAATCCTTCATGATATAAAAATGTATCATCACCATATGGATATTGAACATCATATGTTTCAGGATATTTATTATAGTGATTCCATATATGTGTAGCATCTTTCCAAAGCATTACACTAGAATTATAATTACTTAATGGACCTACAAAGTCTGATTGCCATGGGAAATCATGTATGCTTATTTGTTTATTGCCTTTATCTTTCCACCATGTATATACAATTACAGGGTTATCTTGACAATAATTAAACAAATGATCTATATTCTTTTGTATTCTTATATCTAAATCTAGATATAATATTGTGCCCATGTCTTTTAATTGGAATAATTTTATTTTTTCCATGTTGCCATTTGGCTCATGTTCCATATAAATAATCCCGATATCAGGATGTAATCCTTTAGGATCATCCGTAACGCAGACATAATTATACTTGCCTTCGGTATGTTCATATATCGAATTTACATGATTTGCACTATATTTCGTGCCATATTTTAATGTCAAAAGAGTTTTCATTGTAATTACTTTTATTTATAAATAAGTAGAACAACTAATATTAAGAGAATTTTGAATGGCCACCGTACAAAACATAGTAATAGATCAAGGAACCACCTTTAGCTTAGACATTAATTTAACTAATGATGATGGTTCTGCAAAAGATCTTACTAACTACACGGTAGCTTCTCAAATGAGAAAATCTTATGAAGCATCAACAGCAACAGATTTTACAACTGTTAAAGTAGATGCCTCAGGAAAAGTAACAATTTCTTTGACGGCTACACAAACATCTGCTGTTAAAGCAGGTCGTTATGTATATGATGTTGAAATTACAGGAACATCTCCTGTAGAAACATTAAGAGTCTTAGAAGGACTAGTTACGGTAACTCCAGAAGTTACCAAAGCTTAGGAGGAAGAATGGGAGTAAATGTAAACACAAGTAGCACACCAGCAAAGGTCACAGTATCTACTGGCGCGTCCCGTGTAGTAACCACAACAACCAGTCAATCTCAAGTAGCTACTTCAAATACAGTTGATAATCTATCAGGTATAGATACATCAGGAGTACAGAACGGTTACACACTAGTATATGATGCCAGTACAGGTAATTGGGAAGCAACAGCTCCCTCGTCTCAGGACATTACCTCTATTGATGGTGGAACATTTTAATATTATAAAGATCTTTATATTATAGAATACATAAAACATTTTAACTAGGAGAAAAAAGAAATGGCAACAACTATTCAAATTAAAAGAAGTACGGGCGTAGCAGCTCCAGCAGCTTCGGATTTAGTTGAAGGCGAATTAGCTTATGCTGAGGATAGAACTAACTCAGGTGCAGGTGCAAAACTTTATATCTCATCTATTGATTCTGGCGGTAACGAAGTTATCCAGGAACTAGGTGGAAAGTATTACACAGACCTGATTGACAATGCTACAGATGCTAACACAGCTTCCACAATCGTTAAAAGAGACGGTTCAGGAAACTTTAGTGCTGGCGTAGTAACATTTGGTTCATTATCAGATGGCTCAATTACGGCTACAGCATTCGTTGACGAAGATAACATGGCATCAGATAGTGCCTCACTTATCCCAACTCAACAATCAGTTAAAGCTTATGTTGACGCACAAGTAGGCGCTGGTGATTTAGACGCAGCTGGTGATTCTGGAACAATAGATATAGATCTAGATTCAGAAACATTTACAGTAGCAGGTGGCACAGGTATAACAACTGCAGCATCTGGTACAACAATTACAGCTACACTAGATAACACAGCGGTTACAGCAGGCTCATACGGTTCAGGAGCAGCAATACCAGTATTGACAATCGATGCTCAAGGTCGTATTACAGCAGCTAGTACAGCTTCAACAAGTTCTACTCTAACAATTGGAGCCGATAGTGGTTCTGATGATACTGTTACAGTAGGAACTGATACATTAAACTTTGTTGGTACAGCCAACGAAATCGAAACAACAGTTTCAAACAATCAGATACAAGTTGGTTTACCTAACAATGTAACAATTGGCGGAAACGCTACAATTTCAGGTAACTTAACTGTATCAGGAACAACTACAACAGTTGATTCCACAACCCTAAGTGTTTCAGATCCACTTATCATCTTAGCTTCCGGCAACGGCGCTTCCGATGCAGTGGACATTGGTCTTTACGGACTATATGACACTTCAGGTTCACAAGATTTATATGGTGGACTATTCAGAGATGCAAACAACTCTGGTAAATGGAAACTATTTAAAGACTTACAAGAAGCACCGACAACTACTGTTAATGTTTCAGGTACAGGTTACACCGTGGCAACACTTGTAGCTCACTTGGAAGACGATGCAGTAGCAATTACAGGTGGTTCAATAACAGGTATTACTGATTTGCTAGTAGCAGACGGTGGTACAGGTGTTAGTACATTTACAAGTAATGGTATTGTTTATGGTAACGGAGCTGGAGCCCTACAGGCAACAGCAGCTGGTACTGATGGATATTTCCTATACAGTAATAGTGGTACACCAGATTGGACTAATGTTGTTGACGGCGGAACTTATTCCTAATAATAACTATTGATAGGCAACTGAAATGGAAAACGAAAAACTAGTAAATGAATATATTAACTCTTTGACGCTTAAAGTAAATGAGCTACAACAAGAGAACCTATTATTAAAGGCTCGGATAAATACAGAACGAGCAGATTTAGAAGAACAACAAATGGCACTAAAATTAGAGCTACAGCAGACAAAAGATAAACTTGCTAAACTTAGCGAGGCTCCAAAAGTTAAAGCGGAAAAGCCGGCAAAAGAAAAGCCGGCAATTCCAGCATTTACGCCTGGATCTTTTGAAGAAGAAAAACCTGTAGCAAAACCTAAAGGTCCTAAGCCTATGATTAAGGCTCCAAAACCTAAAGGTTATAATGCAGAAGTAGATGGGCCAAGAGATGTTATTCCTAATCCAGCGTTTGAAGATTTTAAAGAGAAAAAATATAACTAACAAGGAATAAACCAATGACAGCAGTAATTAAAATTAAGCGTAATGAAACAAGTGGTAATGCACCAACAACAGCGGACATTGCACAAGGAGAAGTTGCACTAAACACAGCCGATAAGGAAATGTATGTAAGAGATTCTACTGATGCTATAGTCAAATTTGCTAACTATGCAGAAAAAGACTTAGCTTTAGAATTTCCTACAGGAGACTATGGTAGTGTTGCAACAGATCTTTCAACAGATGCTTTTGGTCAGTTACTAGATGTTATTTACGACCTTCAAACTAACATTAAATACAGACTAGCTACAGAAGATCTTGGATCGGTAGCATAATGTATAGGAGAAAATAGATGGCAGTTACAGTACAATTTAGGCGAGGCACAGCAGCACAGAACAATGCGTTCACAGGTGCAGCAGGTGAAGTCTCGGTTAATACAACTAATAATTCTATAAGGGTCCATGATGGGAGTACAGCAGGCGGACACGAGCTTATGCTCGCTACGGCAGTAAACATTAGTGGGAACATTCCAATAGGGAATGTTTCTGGAACAATTAGTGCAGATTCGATGGAAGATGGATCTAGCATAGACGGCGGAACATATTAATTAGGAGATAAAAATGCCAACACAAGTACAATTAAGACGAGGGACTACAACACAGAATGAATCCTTCACTGGTGCGGTAGGTGAGTTATCCGTAGATACTACGCTAGATACAGTTAGAGTCCATGATGGTTCTACAGCAGGCGGTATTAGACTTGCAAAATACTCAGAAATACAAGCTGGGGATATAACAGGTGTAACAGCAGGCACAGGACTTTCAGGCGGAGGCACTAGCGGTGGAGTAACGGTAAACCTATCACACTTAGGGATAGAAAGTCTAAGTGACCCAAATGATGATCAAATAATATTTTGGGATGATTCAGCAGGAGCAACTGCATTTTTAGATATAGGTACAGGTTTATCTATATCCGGAACAACAATATCTGTAGGAACACTTAACCAGGATACTACAGGAAACGCAGCTACGGCAACAGCATTAGAAACAGCAAGAACAATAAATGGCGTATCATTTGATGGTTCAGCCAATGTTACAACGCTAACAGCAGGAACTGGTGTTTCAGTTTCAGGCACAGCAGTTTCAATAGGACAAGCAGTAGCAACATCAGATGATGTTACATTTGCAGATGTAGCAGCAACAGGTAATGTTACTATTACAGGTAACTTAGATGTAAATGGAACAACTACAACATTAGATTCAACCAACTCTACAATAACAGATAGATTGATTGAGCTAGGAAACGGAACATCAGGTTCACCAGCAAACGATATGGGTCTGGTCTTTGAAAGAGGATCTTCAGACAACGCGTTTATTGGTTGGGACGAAAGTGCAGATAAATTCCTAGTAGGTACTGGTTCATTTACAGGTGCAAGTACAGGTAATTTAACAGTTACCACAGGAACACTTGTAGCAAACCTAGAAGGTAATGTTACAGGTAATGTTACAGGTAATGCAGACACAGCTACAACAGCAGCAGCTCTAACAACAGCAAGGACTCTATCATTTACAGGAGATGTAACTGGTACAGGAGACTTTGATGGTTCAGGTAACTTAGCAACAGCATTAACTATTGCAGCCAATAGTGTTGCACTAGGAACTGATACAACAGGTAATTATATGGCGCAAGTAAGTGGTGGAGATGGTATTACCATTTCTCACTCACAGGGAGAGGGCTCAACAGCTACAATCACTGGTACAGCAATATATAACGCAGCTGGAACAAAACTTAATTAAGGGTAGAATATGGCTTTAGCGAGTAGACAAGATTTACAAGATTATAGTTTAAGAAGACTAGGACATCCTGTAATAGAAATTAATGTAGAAGACGGACAAGTGTCAGATAGAATTGACGATGCTTTACAGTTTTTTCAAGAGTATCATTTCGATGGTGTTGAAAGAGTGTTTGTCTCACATCAAATCGTCGGTTCAAAGCTAAAGCTAACTACTAATATCGCAGGTAATTTTACAAAAGGTGAGATAATTACAGGCGGAACATCAGGAGCTACTGCAAAGGTAGACTCAACAGATGGACAATATATCACAACAGAAGAATCAAAAGGAACATTCGTAGCGTCAGAGACTATAACAGGTGGCACCTCAGGATCAACAGCTACACTTAGCCCAACAGATTTTTATACCAAAGGGGACATAGAAAACGGTTATGTCCCCGTTGGTTCTGGTATATTAGGCGTAACTAGAATGTTTAATTTTGGTGGCGCAGCAACAAATAATACAAGAGATGGACAACTGTTTGATTTAATGTATCAATTTAGAATGAATGATTTATATAATTTAATGGGAGCAGACATGGTTTATTACACAATAGTCCAGAGTCACTTAACAACATTAGAAAAACTTCTCACTAGTGAGAGGCAGATTCGTTTCAATCGTAAAACAGATAGACTATATGTAGATACAGATTGGGATAAAACATTCAATGTAGGAGATTACATAGTAGCAGAAGCTTACGCTATCATAGATCCGGCAACATATACAGAAGTTTATGATGATATGTTTCTTAAAAAATATACGACAGCACTAATTAAAAGGCAATGGGGAGAAAACCCTAAAAAATTCGCAGGAATACAAATGCCAGGTGGGGTTACATTAAACGGAGACCAAATCTATCAAGAAGCTGTACAAGAGATACAGGCAATTGAACAAGAGATGTCATTGAAATATGAATTGCCACCGTCATTTATGATAGGATAATACATGGCTACTAATCACTTCTTTCAAGGCGGTAACAGTATAGGAGCTACAGGCGAACAACGCTTAGTAGAAGACCTTGTTATTGAAAGTTTGAAAGTATATGGGCATGACATATATTACATGCCTAGGACACTAGTAAACAAAGATACAATTTTTGATGAAGATGAATTGTCAAGATTTACACAAGCATATCCATTAGAAATGTATTTAGATAATGTTAATGGCTATGAAGGACAAGGAGATATATTTACCAGGTTTGGATTAGAAGTTAGAGATCAAGCAACATTCGTAATGGCAAAAAGAAGGTGGGACGATTTAGTATTAACAAGTGGAGGCACATTTACACAAACAACAAGACCTTCTGAAGGAGACTTACTTTATTTTCCAAAAACAAAGAGCATTTTTGAAATCAAATATGTAGATTTTCAAAATCCTTTTTATCAACTAAACCAAATTTATGTATTTAGATTAACATGTGAACTATTCGAATACAGTTCAGAAGATTTAGATACAGGCATTACAGATATAGATGTCATAGAAACAAAATACTCTCAAGATATGTTAGAGTTTCAATTACTACAAGAGGGTGGCCAACTATTATTAAACGAAACAAATGGTTGTATAATTAACGAAGCATATAATACAGCACTTTCTGAACCAATAGATAATACAGACTTTGATAACTTAGTAACATTAGAAGGCATATTAGACTTTAGTGAAAAGAATCCATTTGGTGAGATAGGAGCGTAGGATGTTTAAAGGAGCAACATTTTATCACAATCATATAAGAAAGGCTATTATAGCTTTTGGAACAATATTCAATGACATAAACATTGAAAGAAAAAATAGTGCTGGAGCTGTAGCACAAGCAATTAGAGTACCTTTGGCATATTCTACTAAACAAAAATTTATGACAAGGATAGCTAGAGTAACAGATACAAGTACAAGAGGTGAAGTAGCAATTACTTTACCTAGAATGGGGTTTGAAATACAAGGAATAACATATGATCCTGCAAGAAAAACCCAAGTAATTAATAAAAATAAGGTAGTAGGTACAGGAGACGATGCTAATACTGTAAGAGTAGCATTTAATTCTACGCCATACAACATGAATTTGGCCTTATATATATTTGCGAAGAACCAAGATGATGGTTTACAATGTTTGGAACAAATTATACCTTACTTTAATCCAGACTTTAATGTTACTATTAATGATTTACCAGAACTTGGAATAAAAAGAGATATTAAAATTACATTAGATAATGTTGGTTATGAAGATGAATACGAAGGCGAATTTGCTAATAGATTAAGTGTAGTATGGACATTAAATTTTACAATGAGACTTAATTTTTATAGTAATGTAAGCAATCACGATGTTATTAAGAAAGCAATTGCTAGGGTCTACAATGACACGAACATGACTCTTAATACAACAACTAATTCTAGCAAAGGAACAATAACTGCTAGTGTTAATCCGTTGAACGCAACACCGTCTGATACATATTCATTCTTGGAGGAATTTGATGAAGAATTCGAACAATAAAAATACTTTTGAAGATTTAGATAAAGCATTTAATACAAAAGAAGTAACAAAAGCTTTAGAATCTAATCTTAAAAAAGTACAAGACGAGAGACAACTCCCAGCAATAGATATGTCCGAAGAAGACAAAGACATTCTACATGCTAAACAACAAGAAGAAGATTTACAATATGCTAGGTCTATATTAAAACAGGCAGAGGCATATAACGCTGAGGCTATTGAAGGTATATTACACATAGCTAGAAACTCAGATCAACCCCGTGCTTATGAAGTAGCAGGCGGACTAATTAAAAACTTACAAGATACAGCTAAAGATATGCTAGAAGTACAAGAAAAGCATAAGCGTATAGTAGATGACGGATCTAAAGGTAAGAACATTAAAACACAGAACAACATGTTCGTAGGTAGTACAAAAGATTTACTACAAGCATTGAAAGGCGAACAGGCTAAAACAATAGAAGGCGAAGTAGCAGAAGACAATGGCGAAACCTGAACAAGTCTCATATCACGGTAATCCTAATCTTAAACCATTAGCATATCAGCATGATTTTACTAAAGAAGAAATTGCAGAGTATGTTAAATGTCAGAACGATCCTAAATATTTTATAGAAAACTATGTAAAGATCGTTACACTAGATCAAGGATTGCAACCATTTAAGTTATTTGAATGCCAAAAAGGCAAAGTAGATCTCATAATGAATGAGAGAAAAGTAATTTTAATGGAAGGCAGACAACAAGGTAAAACAGTAACAGCAGCTGCGTGTATATTACACTATACAATATTCCAAGAAGATAAGACAGTAGCTATCATGGCTAACAAAGCCTCAGCAGCTAGGGAAGTATTAAACAGATATCAAATAATGTATGAGAACTTACCTTTGTGGATGCAACAAGGTGTTAGAGTATGGAATAAGGGTGATGTAGAATTAGAGAACAATAGTAAAGTACTCTCAGCAGCTACAACAGCATCCGCCATTCGTGGTAAATCAGTT
>PCBP01000046.1 GCA_002730985.1 Flavobacteriales bacterium
GGATTAATAATGGGTGATCATTCAAAATGTGCTATAAGTACCATGTTTAATACGGGTACAGTTGTTGGTGTAAGCGCTAATATTTTTGGAGTTGGTTTTGCTAGGAACTTTATTCCATCATTTAGCTGGGGAGGAGCTTCAGGGTTTTCAGTTTATAAGTTGCCTAAAGTTTTTGATGTAGTAAAGAAAGTTTTTGCCAGAAGAGAACTTAAGTTTGGCAGAGTAGAGGAAGACATTCTTACACATGTGTATAATATGACAAAACGCTATCGAAACGAATAATGACTGCCAAAAAGACCATCTTGATCTTCTTGGCACGCTAATTGCATTATAAATTGGTGAAAGAAATTTGTATATGAAAAAAGACATAAGAATAGATTCATTAGATTTATCAGATTTATTGAATGAGGATACAGAGTTCTTGCCATTGATGAGTGACGAGGATGAGGATAAAATTTCTAAAGAAAACACACCTGAGATCTTACCAATATTACCCTTAAGGAATACTGTTCTGTTTCCGGGTGTGATTATTCCAATTACTATTGGTAGAGATAGATCTATAAAGCTTATTAAGGATGCTGAACGTGGTAATAAGGTAATAGGTGTAGTTGCTCAAAAGGATTTTGATATAGAACTTCCAGCTATGAGCGATTTACATGAAGTTGGGACCATTGCAAGTATTCTTAAAATGTTAAAAATGCCTGATGGAAATATTACTGTAGTAATACAAGGTCGTAAGCGTTTTAAGATTGATGAAATAATGCAAGAGAAGCCTTACTTTAAGGCAAAGATTACTGAGTTAAAAGAAGTAAAGCCAGAAGTAAAGGATGATGAATTTTCTGCTTTAGTTTCTTCGGTCAAAGATCTTTCACTCAAGATTATTGATGCTTCTCCAAATATTCCTAGTGAAGCTGCAATAGCAATTAAGAATATTAAGAATTCATCATTTGTAATTAATTTTGTTTCTTCAAATATGAATATAGGTTTGTCAGAGAAGCAGTTGTTATTAGAAGAGATTGATTTAAAAAAACGAGCAATTTCTGCATTAGAACTTTTAACAAAAGAGTTGCAAATGCTAGAAATGAAGAATAAGATTCAATCAAAAGTGCAGACTGATTTGGATCAGCAACAAAAGGAGTATTTTCTGAATCAACAAATGAAAGTAATACAAGAAGAATTAGGTGGTAGTGGTTCGCATAAGGAAGTAGAAGAGATGCGTAAGCAGGCTTCGAAGAAGAAGTGGAATAAAGATATTTCAGCTGCATTCGATAAGGAGTTAAGGAAATTACAGAGAATGAACCCTTCAATGTCAGATTATGCAGTCCAGAGAGGCTATATCGAGCTTATTTTAGATCTGCCTTGGGACGAGGTGACGAA
Source organism: Flavobacteriales bacterium (assembly GCA_002730985.1). Classification (GTDB taxonomy): domain Bacteria; phylum Bacteroidota; class Bacteroidia; order Flavobacteriales; family BACL11; genus BACL11. The sequence goes on from PCBP01000046.1 coordinate 1,378, forward strand.
AGATAATTTTGACCTGAATAAAGCTAGAGGGATTTTAGATAGGGATCATTTTGGTTTGGAACAAGTTAAAGAAAGAATTATTGAGCATCTGGCTGTGCTTAAATTGAAAGGGGATATGAAATCCCCGATTCTTTGTTTGTTTGGCCCTCCTGGTGTTGGAAAAACCTCATTGGGGAAATCAATAGCAGAAGCTCTTGGAAGAAAATATGAGAGAGTTTCACTAGGTGGCTTGCGTGATGAAGCGGAAATTAGAGGGCATCGAAAAACGTATATTGGAGCAATGCCTGGGAGAATTATTAAATCTGTTAAAAAGGCAAAATCATCAAATCCAGTCTTTGTTCTAGATGAGATTGATAAGGTTACAAGAGATAATCATGGCGATCCTTCTTCTGCTCTTTTAGAGGTTCTAGACCCTGAGCAAAATCAGACTTTCCATGATAATTACTTAGAGTTAGATTATGATTTATCAAAAGTGATGTTTATTGCTACTGCAAATTCATTGTCTACTATTCAGCCTGCACTTAGGGATAGAATGGAAATTATTGAGATGAATGGATATACTATTGAAGAGAAAGTCCAGATCGCACAAAGACATTTACTCCCCAAACAGATAAAATTACATGGTATAGATGAGGCTGTATTTACTGTTTCAGATGAGATGTTAGAGAAGATAGTAGATCAATATACTCGTGAATCTGGCGTAAGAACTCTCGATAAGATGATTAGTAAATTGATTAGGAATGTTGCGAAATCAATTGCTATGGATCAGGAGTTCATTTCTTCTCCAAATTCTGAGGTAATTGAAAAAGTTCTAGGGGCTCCAAAATTTGATAGAGATAGAGTAACTGACAACTCAGTTGCAGGTGTGGTTACAGGATTAGCTTGGACATCAGTTGGTGGTGATATTCTTTTTATTGAAAGTAGTTTAAGTAGAGGTAAAGGAGAATTGTCAGTAACAGGTAACTTGGGAAAGATAATGAAAGAATCAGTTACAATTGCAATGGAATATTTAAAAGCGCATGCTAATACTTATGATTTATATTCTGATATCTTTGATAAATGGAATGTGCATGTTCATGTTCCGGAAGGAGCTACCCCAAAAGATGGTCCCTCTGCAGGTATTACCATGTTCACTTCTTTAGTGTCATCTTTTACGCAAAGAAAAGTCAAGGAAAAAATTGCCATGACTGGAGAACTCACTTTAAGAGGGAAAGTGCTGCCAGTAGGTGGTATTAAAGAGAAGATATTAGCAGCTAAGCGATCAGGTATAAATGAGATTATCTTGTCAAAACAAAACAAAAAGGATATTCTAGAGATTAATGAAAGATATGTTAAAGGTATGATTTTCCATTATGTGGATACTTTAGATACGGTTATTGATATTGCCCTCTTGTCAGAGAAAGTAGAGTATGCTATTGAGATTAATTAATGTCTTTGGCGTAATAAAACAGATAGGAAATCGTTTTTAGTAGCGAATGCAATATATACATTTCTTAATAGTACTTTTCTTGCCTTTGAGTATTATTGCTCAGGATGGCGGAAGAAGTACATTCTCTTTTGTGAATGTTGATCACTCACCTAGAACAGAGGCGATGGGAGGGGATGCAATTGCAATTTTTGATAATGATGTCTCTTTGTCTCAAACAACCCCATCACTTTTAAACCCAGAAATGCATAATGAGTTGTCATTTACATTTGGAGACTATTTCTCAGATATTAGTTTATTTTCTTGTTCTTATGCTAGGGATTTTAACGGATTAGGGGTTTTAGGAGTTTCATTAAGAGCCATTCACTATGGTGATTTTGAAAGAAATGATGCCGCAGGCTATAATCAAGGAACATTTTCTGCGAATGATCAGGTGGTTACTTTTGGAATTGGTAAAAGAGTACATGATAGATTATTTTTAGGGGTAAATCTCAATTTACTGAATTCTACTTACGATACTTATACTTCATTTGCTTTATCATCAAATATAAGCTCTACTTATGTTAATGATGATCAGAGATTCACTTCCACATTGCTTGTTAGAAATCTTGGAAGGCAATTAGATGCTTATGTATCTGAGAGGGAAAGCATGCCTTTCGAGGTGCTATTTGCTATAAGTAAAGAATTAGCCCACCTTCCTTTTAGATATCATATAACATATAATAATCTAAATACTTTCAACATAGAATCTCCTTATAAATTGATAAGTCAGACAAATATTGAGACGGGTGAGTTAGAAATAAGGGAAGAGAGTATTGCTAAGACAGTCTTAAGACATTTTGTAATTGGGGGCGAGTTAAATCCTTTTAGAAAGAGTCTGTTTATTAGAGGTGGGTTTAATTTTCAGAGAAGGTTTGATTTGTTAACTGTTAGTCGCCCTGCTATGGTTGGTTTCTCTTGGGGTATGGGATTTAGAGTAGCTAAATATTATTTCGATTATAGTAGATCATCCTATCATCTTTCAGGCACTCCAAATAATTTTAGTATTGCAACAAATTTGAGTACTTTTGGCTTCTAATGAGTTTGCCATTTAACATAGCTATTGATGGTCATTCCTCTTGTGGTAAGAGTACCATTGCAAAATCAATTGCAAACAAATATGGTATGCGTTATATTGATACAGGTGCCATGTATCGTGCAATTACTTTATATTGTATGAGGCATGACATCATTAATAATCAGTTGGTTCAGAGTGATAAGCTATTTAAATCACTTAATGATGTGTCAATTGCTTTTGAGTTTAATACAATCACAGGAGAATCAGAAACCATTTTGAACACAGAAAATGTTGAGGATCTCATTAGAGGTATAGAAGTTTCTGATAATGTTTCAATTATTGCTCAGATAAAACAGGTCCGGGATAAGCTTATTATATTGCAACAAGATATAGGAAGGTCTAAAAATGTAGTGATGGATGGGCGAGATATTGGTACTAAAGTTTTTCCTGATGCAAAATTAAAGTTATTTGTTACTGCTCGTCCTGAAATTCGTGCTAAAAGAAGATATGATGAGTTGACACAAAAAGGCAATGATGTTTCTTTTTATGAAATTTTAAAGAGTCTAAATAGTAGAGATAAGCATGACATTAGTAGGGCAATAAATCCTTTGTTACGGGCAAAAGATGCTGTATTAATTGATAATTCAGATTTATCTATCAAGGATCAGAATATCCTGATTGAAAATCTAATAAATAATAAGAAGTCATGAAAATTACAATTGACACTCATTCTGGCTTCTGTTTTGGAGTGGTTTATGCTATTGAAATGGCTGAAGATATTTTAAGAAATGAAGATAGTTTATATTGCTTAGGAGATATTGTGCATAACAACAAGGAGGTTGAACGTCTACATGCTTTAGGGCTAAAGGTAATAAACCATAATGATTTACATTATTTGAAAGATTGTAAAGTATTGATTCGTGCTCATGGGGAGCCGCCGTCAACTTATGAACTTGCTTTGAAAAACAACATTCAATTGCTAGATGCCTCCTGTCCTGTTGTGCTGAAATTACAAAACCAAATAAAGGGAGGTTATGAACAAATTAAACAAATTAATGGGCAGGTGATTATTTTTGGTAAAGAGGGACATGCAGAGGTAGTTGGTTTACTTGGGCAGACAAATAATAATGCTATTATTGTTGCATCTGTTAAGGATTTGGATAAAATTGATTTCACCAAGTCTATTTATATATATTCTCAAACTACTAAGAGTCCGAAAGCTTATCAGGAAATCACTTTGGAAATTGAAAAAAGGGTAAAAATGACAGCTAATACTAATATTAAATATATAGTAAATGATACTTTATGCAGACAGGTCTCTGGTCGAGAGCCCCAATTAAAGCGATTCTCTAATATAAATGATGTCATTATTTTTGTTAGTGGAAGGAAATCTTCAAACGGAAAGATGCTATATCAGTCTTGCAAAGATGAAAACCATAATTCTTATTTTATATCAGATGTAGATGAGTTGAAATCAGATTGGTTTATAGGCGCTAACTCAGTAGGTATTTGTGGTGCTACATCAACTCCTAGATGGTTGATGGAAAGTATAGAAGAAGCTATACAAAAAATAGCTTAAGTATTTTTTTGTGTTTTATCATATTAAAATTGTATTTTCGCAGCCCTTTTCAGAATGGTTGTAAGGTATTGAAAGGGGAATAATTATAATTAATCGCTCTTAAAGTTCACACCATCTAAGCCTTACTTACTTAAAGATACAAAGAAGCACGATAGAAATGTCAGAAGAAGATAAAAAAGAAACTGCTAAGAAAGCAGTCAAGACTCCTAAAACTAAGGAGGTAAAGGCAGTAACAGCTAAGAAAAGATCAGTAAAGACTACTAAGAAACCAGTAAAGACTACTAAGAAATCAGTAAAGACTACTAAGAAATCAGTAAAGGAGGTGGAAATCCCTTTAGTAGATGAAGAAGTAAAAGACAAGGCGATTCCTAAGGAGATAAAAACTGATGAAATTAGCGAAGAGAATCTTGTTAAAGAAGAAAAAGGTGATGAGATTATTGAAGAGAATCTTGTTGAAGAAAAAAATAGAGTAGAACCATTTGATTGGGAAGAAGCAGTTAAGGATGATATATATTCTGTTGAAGAGAGAGCAGATCTTGAGAAAGAGTATACATCTACTCTTACTGAAATTATCGATAAGCAGGTTCTAGATGGAACTGTTGTAACTATTACTGATAGAGAGGTGGTGGTTGATATCAATTTCAAGTCGGATGGTGTAATCTCATTTAATGAGTTTAAATATAATCTAGAACTAAAAGTAGGAGATACTGTAGAAGTTCTTGTTGAAAAACAGGAAGATAAAAATGGCCAGCTAGTACTCTCCCATAGAAGAGCTAGAGTATTAAGAGCTTGGGAGAAAGTGAATGATGCTTTAGAGACAGGTGAGGTTGTAAATGGTCAAATTTCGAGTAGAACAAAAGGAGGTATGATTGTTGATGTTTTTGGGATAGAGTGTTTCTTGCCAGGTTCCCAGATTGATGTAAAGCCAATTCGGGATTATGATGATTATGTTGGTAAGAAGATGGAATTTAAAATTGTGAAGGTTAATGAGGCATTTAGAAATGTAGTAGTTTCTCATAAGGCATTAATTGAAGCTGATTTAGCAATTCAGACAAAGGATATTATGTCTAAATTAGAGAAAGGCCAAGTTCTTGAGGGGACTGTTAAGAATATTACTTCTTATGGTGTATTTGTTGATTTAGGAGGTATTGATGGCCTAATCCATATTACTGACTTATCTTGGGGGAGAATTTCTCATCCAGAGGAAATTGTTTCCTTAGATGAGACGATTAATGTTGTAATTCTTGAATTTGATGAGGCAAAGAGCAGAATTCAATTAGGTTTAAAACAATTAGGATCGCATCCTTGGGATAGTCTAGATGAGAATTTAAAAGTTGGTGATGAAGTTGAGGGTAAAGTTGTAGTAGTTGCTGATTATGGGGTATTTATTGAGTTACAAACAGGAGTTGAGGCTTTACTACATGTTTCTGAGATGTCTTGGTCTACTCATTTGCGTTCAGCTAATGATTTTTATAAGAAAGGAGATGTTCTTAAAGCAAAGATTATAACTCTTGATAAAGAGACTAGAAAAATGTCTCTAGGTGTTAAACAATTGACACCAGATCCTTGGACTGATATTACAGCTAACTTCCCAGTAGGATCTAAACATAGTGTTTTAGTGAAAAACTTTACAAACTTCGGAATCTTTGTTGAGTTGGTTGAAGGGATTGATGGGCTTGTTCACATCTCTGATCTATCTTGGACTAAGAAAATTAAACATCCTGCTGAATTTACTAAAGTAGATACAAAACTTGATGTAATTGTTTTAGAGATTGATAAATCAAATAGAAAAATTAGTTTAGGCCATAAACAGTTAGAAGATAATCCTTGGGATGAGTATGCTAAAAAGTATATGATTGGCAAGGATTA
>PCBP01000047.1 GCA_002730985.1 Flavobacteriales bacterium
ACACAGTTTACACCAATACCTTCAACATAAATACAAATTGTTTCTCCTGCTGTCATATTAATAGATACTGGAATATTAGACTGCTCTCCAGTAAAATTAGCTAACAGTGCTGCTGAACCAGCTAACATCCATCCATTAGGGTCATCCTCATAGCCAAGTCCAGAACCTAATCTGTACCAGACATTTCCAGTACCAAAACCTGCCATAGTAGGCTGGTCAATAGAAGTAATTTGTAAATCTGAAGTGGCAACAATATCAAATGCATTTGAAGCCCATTGTGTAGTCGTGTTTGGCGTACCAGCTAGAGTCATAGCAGTACCATTATAACATGGAGTACCGCCTGAAACCGCTAAAGTAACACCTCCATTATCTAGACCAGGAACTGCATCGAAAGTAGTCCCCACAAGAGTAATAACAGGAGTTGGATTAACAGTTACAGTAGTCACAGAAGTACATAAATTTACTGAGTCAGTAATAGTACAAGAATAAGTACCTGCAGCTAAACCAGTAACAGTAGAAGTAGTTGCTCCATTATCCCATAACCAGAAGTCATTACCAAATGAATTGTTAACACCTGCACTAACACTTGCATCAAATGCACCATTACAAGAAGGCACGCTTACAACAGAAGAATAAGCAACATAAGGGTCGCAGAGATAAGCACAATTACCGTCATCTCCAGTTGCTAATGAATCAAAGTTAAGAGCTAATGAATCCATACATCCATAAACTAGACATATAGTATTAATACCTAAAGCACCAAGGAAAGTACCTGCTCCTCCACCAGCGCTTGCGTTCGGTCCAGCATTAACTCCTGCTAAAGCTAAAGTATCACCATTAATATCTGTAATAGACCAAAAAAGTTCTCCATCCCAAGTACCACCTCCTACAACAATATCATAACAATCATCATCCAAACATAACACTTCTGTTAAAAATTGGCCTGTGGTAAATGAAAATGGCCCATAAACGACACCAGTATTGTTTCCAGTTAAAGTCCATGTTCCTCCATTTGATCCATCACCCCATGCATCTCCCATATTAAGATTTACAAATGTTCCATTACAATAAGAACAAGAACCATCATCTGTATTCGCACTTGCATCATAATTTAATGCAGTTGGGTCAGTACAACCATTGATTACAAGATATTCATCTACACAAACTTGATCAATTGCAATATCTCCTAAAACACCATTACCATAAGTTGCTTCAAACATAATAGAAACATTACTACCGGCATAAGAAGATAGATCTACTTGAGTCCAGTTCCATTGATTACCTTGATCTCCGGACATAGTCCACTCAAGAGCACCATTAACAAAAACATTCAAAATACCAATATCACTACCAAACATGTGATTGTAGAATGATAAAGCTGGAGTAGCTAATGCAGAGATATCAATAGAATCAGATGTAATGTCAATAACCGGTGCAGGTGCGCCTGAAGTCTCATAATACATATAGAATCCACCACCTGTGATATCATCACTAGGACCTGTACCAGTAGTACCAGTTGAATAATCTTGATTATCCCAACCATTATTGGTCCAGCCAGGAGCACCTGAATCAAAAGATTCACAATAAGGAGCAGAACTCTGACTAAAAGCAAAAACATTAGCAAATAATACCATGGCAACTGCCATTAAGTAACCAAGGATTCTCCCAGGATTTTTTTTGTTGATTGTTGTTTTCATAATAATTGTTTTAATTAAACGAGATTAAATTTAGTTAAATATGTAAAAAACCACTATACACTGTGTATAATGGTTTGATTACCAAAAATAAATAACGACAGAAAACCGCATAAACACGGAAATAAAACGCAGGCAGGTATAACCTGAAAAAAGTAGCTTTGCTTCATATTGTTTTAAGTTTCTTGTCGTAAACTTGGCCATAAAAATAATAAAAAAAATTTATCCTGCAACTTTTTTTATAAAATTTTAACTTTAATTGCTTAAGTATAATACAGGAGTATCCTCAATTAGAATTATATTGCTAAACGTTCTTTAATCATTTGACCGTATCGGGATTACATATCCTAAAACAATAAGAATACACACTATAATATCTAATATTACTTTATATTTGTAAACATTAAAAGAAGAATATATGAGACAATTACTCTTGATTTTTACAATTATGCTTTTTAATTCTATTATAGTAAGTGGCGCTTCTATTTGTAATAAGAATGTGACACAAGCATTAGTAGGTTTCGAGCCTGATCCAGTATATGCACCTATGATCTGGGCATATGACACATTAAGTTTAACAAATACAAGTAACTGTGATATTAGGGTCCGTCCAGAATTTGATATTATGCATGATAGTCTGGCAATAGGGGCAACAGATTTTGATTTAAAATGGTATAATCCCTATATATCTTCCTGGTCCTCTATGACATATAATATTGCAAGTAATGGGCATGCTCTAGGTATATGGGGTTTAGGTGGAGATACTACTGGGATAATAATTAACCCTGGAACTACATACCAGGTAATTATCAGAATTAGATTAAGACCAAGTGCGAATTATGGATCTTATTCTGCACTCTGGGAAACTAATGAGGTAGATAGCATAGGAAACCTTATTCAAAACCTAGATCTAGATTCTACTTCCTTAGACTATGTAGATTGTTCAGTCTTTGAAGTTGAAAGTTCCTACTTTTCAGAAATTACTTGTTTTAATGCCAATGATGGCAATGCTAGCGTTCTATCAATTGACAATGGAAGTGGTGACTATATATATGCATGGAATAATGGTGACACGAATAATACAATAAGCAATCTAAATGCTGGAAATTATTATTGCATTGTTACAGATATGAATTGGCAAGAATGTTCTGATAGCATTGGATTTCTAATCTCTGAACCGAATCCAATAACGATTCTAATCGATTCAATATCAAACATAAGTACTTATGGCTCAAATGATGGTCTAATCTATATCTCATCAACCGGAGGAAGTGGAATGATTAGCGCAATGTGGACTAGTGATAATGGATTTTCATCTAACAATGAAGACATCCTAAATCTTGAAGCTGGATTCTATTATTTAGAAATTACAGATAACAACTCATGCTCTTATCTTGATACAGTTGAGCTTACCCAACCTTCTTCATTATGGATGAATCTTGATTTAATTATAAATGCCTCATGCTTTGACTCTTGTAATGGAACATTAAATATTACTGCAAATGGTGGAGACTCTACATACATGTATAACTGGACGGGTCCTAATGGCTTTACATCAACTAACAATAACTTAGATAATCTATGTAATGGTACTTATATAATTACAGTGTATGATGGAATAACAACTCTAAAAGATACATTTAACATATACCAACCCCAACCAATAACAGCGAATCTCTCAGTTGACTCTATTATTTGTCATAATGGCACCTCTCAAGCAGAGATAAATGTTTGGGGAGGAACGCAACCACTAATATACAATTGGTCAAACGGAAGTAATAGCTATATTACAACTTTTGCCTCTGGCACTTACTCAATAAGTGTTACTGATCAAAATGGCTGCTATATTAGCCAATTTTTCTCGCTTACAAATCCTGATCCAATAATTAACACAACCACATCGACAACGGTTAGTTGTTTTGGGGGAAATAATGGTAGTGCAGGCATTAACACAACAAATGGAGGAACAGCTCCTTATTCTTATCTCTGGTCAGATGGCCAAAATACTAATATAGCAAGTGGATTATTTGCCGGAACATATTATTGTACAATAACTGATATTAATGGTTGTTCAGATTATATATCTGTAGATGTATTGGAACCAGATGAGATAATTAATACGACCTCCTCAATTGATGCAAGTTGTTATGACAATTGTGATGGAAGCATTTCAATAACTACGAACGGAGGAAATCCACCATATATTTACACATGGGATGATGGGCAAACAACTCAGACTGCAACTGGTTTATGCGCAGGATTCTACAATGTAACGATAACAGATGCTAATAATTGCTCGACAATCAATTCAGCTGTTGTTAATGAACCTAGCCCAATACTAATTAATATTTTGATAAATGGAAATAGCCTTATAGCTACTAGTGGGTTCTCATCTTATCAATGGTATAATGCAAATGGGACACTAATCCCTGGGGCCACATCAGAAATTTTTAACCCCACCTCAATGGGAGAATACTATGTTGTTGTAACTAATAATAATTGTGAAGAAACTTCTTATGTGATAAATTATAATATTAATGGGTTAAATAATCTTAATCAAAGTATAAAAATATATCCAAATCCAACAAATGGCTTTCTTACAGTTGAGACAAGCAGCGCTGTGAATCTCACATTTATGAACTCCATAGGAAATGAACTTTTAGAGGTTGAAAACAATTATAATGAATTGAATTCAACAAGCTTAGATTTATCTACTTTTGCGAAAGGGATCTATCTTATGAAGATTAAACAAAATAATCAGATTATGAATTACAAAATTATACTTCAATAATTTTTTATAATTTGGCAACCTGAAAAGCAAAAAATAAAAAATAATGAAAAGAATCCTGTTTTTAATAGCTATAATATCTACCATAAGTATAAATATTGTTCTAGCATCTGCTATTGATACTTCGTTTTCTGAAGGGCTTATTGCCTTTGATTGGACGCCAATCTCAGATGTAGATAAGACCATGCAATATGAAAAACAAAGAGATCTAACAAAAAGATCAATTGACCAAGCAAAACTTGCAGCTGAGCACTATACTTCAGCAGTATCTTTAATGAAAAGCCAAGAGTATATTGCTGCAATTAAGGAATTCCAGGCGGCAATGAAGCGCTACAAAAGAGCGAAGCTCAGTGCTGACGCCATGAATTTTATTTATACAAATATGGCTCTCTCCTATGCTAACTCTGGCAATAAACAAGACCTAACGCAGGCAGAAAGATTATTAAATCTAATAACATCTAAAGCATATAATGATGACAGATGGACGTATAATATTGCTATAGCCCATTCTTTGGCAGGTAGTCCAGATGAAGCAGCTTCATTACTAAGTTCCCTAATTAGAAAAGATCAATTTAATTTTCAAGCATATGTAACTTTAGAGGCAATTTACAGAAATTCTGGTAATGAGGATGAAGCAGATAGAGTGATGGAAAGAATGAATACTGCTGAAGAGAAACTAAATAAAAAGAATCAAAAATCTACTGTAAATAACGCTAAAATTAAGGCTGATAAAAAAATAAATAAATTTATGCCTAGAGGTAAAAAGCCAGATATTACAAATGTTAAAATTGTAAAAACTGATGATCATTTGCAATTTAATAAAGTTGAAAGAATTGATGAAAGAAGTATGGTGCAAATCCATGAGGGAATTCGTGACTATGACAAAGGAGTCAAGTTTCTATCAAGAAGAGAATATAAAACAGCACAAAACCATCTAAAAAATGCTGAAAAGAAATTAAAAAGAGGAAAAATCACTGATGACGGATTAAATTTCGCTAGAGCTAATCTAGCAATTTCTCATCTAGCTACTGAAGAAAAACGTGGGGTAGGACAGGCTAAAAGGTATCTAAAAGGATTGACCGGAAAATTGTATGACACAAGGGGTTGGACTTATAATATGGCTATTGCATATTACCAACTTGCTTTTATGTTAGCGCGTGAAAATAAAAAAGAAGGAACAAGAAAATGGACAAATCCAACTGCTGCAGAAAACCTTAAGATATCTATAAAACTATTTCAAAAATCAATTAAGCAAGATAAATTATTCTTACCTGCTTATGAGAACTTAATTTACATTTATAAAGAACAGAGTGACAACAAGAAAGCTGAAACTATTGGAAATGCTCTAAAGAAAGCAAGAACAGACTTAATGCAATCTTTCAGTAAAGAAGAGCAACTAGCTCAAGGTGGCAGCGCTTATATCTTTAGAATTAACCTAGGAACCTTTGGTCGTTTTGATACTCCTGCGCATTTATTTAATGAGCCAAATGTAATTGCAATCCCTATGTCAGAAGGAACTACTGCCTACTTATCTGGATTATTTTACAGCTCAGATGAGGCTCTCAATTATCAAAGAAGAATGCAAGAAAAAGGGTATGAAAATTCATTCATTGTTGCCTATAAAGATGGAGAAGCTTTTACAGAATTCTAATAATCTGTAAAATTTGTAAATGGGAAAGTTCTAAGCCCCACCGAATAAAACAATAAATTTTGATCTAATAGATCAGATTTTTTTCTTCTATAATAAAGAGATCCGAACAAATCAAAGCCTTTTAATCTAAAGGATATCTCTGGGTGAAAAGAAAAGATAGTTGTACTTACACCCTGTCCATTAAAATTACCAGAAGAATATTGGCCACCAGTGCTAGCCTCCAAATCTGATTCAAAAATATTCTGTCCGTAATGGGTATCTAATGAATCTAGACCAACATTAGCAATCATAGTTTTAATCTTATATCTCCACTTTCCTTTCCGTATTTCTATAATACTTATAAGTTCCTTAAAATTAGCCCCAAGAGGATGCGCTAATGCTTGGTTTGTATGAGCATAATTTTGTAAAATAGTCCTGTGCCCATAAGTATAGGGTTGCACTTGATTATACTCAATTAAGCACTTAAGATTATCTATCTGACCTTTTAAACCTAACTGATAACCAAATTTATTTTGAAAAAATCCATTAGAATTTTCTACAGTATATCCATCATCTCCATCCGAAGCTCTAGAAATATTCAAATCATCTAACATGAACTGACCATACAAAATTGTCTTGCTAAATCTTACATTAAAATTAGCCCCCATTAAAGCATTACCCCTACTAGATTGCTTTGAGAATTCTACTGGCCTATAAAATATCACAGGATTCAAATATGCCAACTCATATCCATTATTTGCACCCTCTGATTTAGACTGCCATAATATAGACTCAAAGACACCAACATGAATCTTCTGTGTAATAGCAAAATCTAAATAATGTATAGTAGCATGTTTCTTTCTGCCATAATCAAGCATATTTGGATTAAGGAATGTAGTATAAAGGTTGTAATATTTAACAGGACCAAATTTAGTAGAGAGTCTGACATATGGATAAGAAGATGCTAGATTAGACAATAATAAAGATTGATAACCATCACCTATAAAATGTCTGCCATTTCCAATATCTAATGCAATAAATTTATTTACTAAATACTTAATATTAAATTGCAACCTACTATCCTTTAAGCCAAATCCAGGATAATAGATTCCTAACGAATCTTGATAACGTTGAATCTCAGAATTATAATCTCCAGCAAGATAATCATAGCAGGCAATAAGCATAAATTTATTTTTAATCCTATTTTCAAATTTTATTCCTAATAAATAAGTGCTATAAACGTCATTCTTATTACTGCTTGAGCTCTCTGCAAAAAACCTTGGGGAAACACTCAAATTCTGAGTAGTATCAAAATCATTTGTATTTGCATCTGAGAAGAAATCGCTAACTTGATTTTCTAGGCTAGCACGAAATATATCAGACTGAGCAAGAGCACAAAAAGAATAAAACACAAAAAGAAAGATCTTAATAAGCTTTCTCATCTCCTTTAAATAGATTCAAAATTGTCTGTAATATAATATTAATATCTAAAGACAATGACCAGTTCTCAATATACCAGACATCAAGCCTTACTCTTCCTTCCATATCTTGTAATTCTTTAGTTTCACCTCTATAACCCCTCACTTGCGCAACACCAGTTATCCCTGGCTTAACTAATTGCCTAACCATATACTTATTTATCAGTGCTGAATATTCCTCAGTATGTAATAACATATGCGGCCTTGGGCCAACAATAGACATTTCACCCATAAGGACATTTATAAATTGAGGAAACTCATCAAGTGAGGATTTTCTTAGAAATTTGCCTAGCCAAGTAACCCTTATATCTGCTTGAGTCGCTTGTTTAGAATCTGCATCAGTACTTATAGTCATAGAGCGAAATTTATAGCATACAAATTCTTCATTATTAACCCCCGATCTTAATTGCTTAAATAAGACCGGTCCCTTTGATGACAATTTAATCAAGATAGCAATAAGGGGATATAACCAACTAAGTACAAAAAAGATTATACAACCTGAAAATATTAGATCAAACATTCTCTTCAAAAATCGATTCACAAAGTCTCTAAGAGGCTCTTCTCTTAAAGTAATCACTGGAACATCATCAAAGAAATCAATATTTACTCTTTTAAAAAGGAATCCTCTAAAATCAGGTACAATCTTAATTCTTATCATATATTTATCACAGAAATCAACTAAATCTTTAATCTTTTTAGTATAAGTAAGGGGCATTGTATAAAAAATCTCATCAATATTATTCTGTAATACAAACTCTTCCAGAACCTCTAGATCCCCTGATACAACACCTTCTTTTATTCCAAAAGTAATCTCTGAATCTGAAAAAACCCCCATTAATTTAACTCCTAATAAATTGTCAGAATTAAAATAAGTATTTAATTGCTTAGCAACCTCTCCTCCCCCAACAATTACTACCCTACTGTAATTGAATCCTGATTTTCTATACAGTTTGATTAATTGAACCGCTAAATACCTCCAAAAGATAATTAAACCTAAGAGTATTAAATAAGTATAGTAAAGGTGTTCACGAGAGAATTCCGATGCTTTTAGAGAGAAAAGTATCGCTGTAAGAATCAGTATATTAAAAGAGAAAGCTTTAAAGAGATTAAATAAGATACGATCCAATCTTTTAAGCTGTTTAAGCTCATATAGTTGTAACATTAACGCAACTAAAATCCAGACAGAATTATAGATTATAATTAGAAATCTATATTTATCTGAGAAATCTATTGTCTCAAATTTTATAGCATACATTAATACAAAGGCAATATTGATAAAGAAAACATCGCCTATAAAATGTATAAACCAAAAATATTTAGAGTACCCCTTCAAATTAAATTAAATTTCGGTAAAAATATATAATTTTATAATCTTCCATCAATAAAATTGGGAGGTATAAATGATTTTACATCAAAAATAACTGTTCTATCACTCTTTATCTTTTTAAAATTAATAGATTTGAAATCAGAATGAGCAACTGCCAGAATAATAGCAGAATATTGTTTTATTGTATAATCCGATATTAAATTTATATCTAAATCCCTCTTTACCTGCTCTTTGTTTGCAACAGAATCAAAAACATCCACCTGTGCTCCAAAAGAAACCAGCTCATTATACACATCTATAATCTTAGTATTACGAATATCTGGACAATCTTCTTTAAAAGTAACCCCTAAAATTAAGATGTTTGCACCTTTAATATTAAGACCTTTTCTACTCATTAACCTAAGAACCTTTGATGCAATAAACTCTCCCATTTTATTATTCACATTCCTTCCAGATAAGATTACATCTGGCTTATACCCCAACTCCTCAGCTTTAAAGGCTAAATAATAAGGATCAACGCTTATACAATGTCCACCAACTAAACCCGGATAAAAGGGCAAGAAGTTCCACTTAGTTTTGGCAGCTTCTAGAACTTCATGAGTGTCAATATTCATCTTGTCAAAAATGAAAGCTAGCTCATTTACAAATGAAATATTTAAATCTCGTTGAGCATTCTCTATTGCCTTAGATGCTTCTGCAACTTTTATACTTGATGCCAAATAAGTGCCAGCCTTTATTATAGATCTGTATAAGTTATCTATCTTAATTGCAATCTTAGGAGTAGAACCGGAAGTAACTTTTTTTATTGTGGTTAGTGTATTTACTTTATCACCTGGACTAATTCTCTCAGGGGAATATCCACAAAAGAAATCCTTATTATATATCAAACTGCTTTCTTGCTCCAAGACAGGAATACAATTTTCTTCTGTACAACCTGGAAATACTGTTGATTCATAAATAACAATATCCCCCTTTTCTAGAACTTTTGCTACCATTTTTGTTGCAGACAAAAGACTTGACAAATCAGGTTTTCTATTGTTGTCTATTGGGGTGGGAACTGTTATAATATAAAAGCAGGAATCTGTTATGTCATCTAAATTACTACTTAAGAAGAGGCCACTATCGATATGATTACATAAGAAATCGTCCTTAGTTATTATAACTTCATTAAGTTTTGAAGTACTTACTTCTAGTGTCTTATCTTCTCCATTCTCTAAATGTTTAACTCTTGACTTGTTAATGTCAAAACCAACCACTTTGTATTGCTTTGCAAACTCAATAGCAAGTGGAAGGCCAACATAACCAAGTCCAATAACAGATATTTTATTTTTCATTTAAGAACAAAAGTAAGTAGAAAATATTATTTGTTAACAAAGGAGCACAATGCATCTATTAATCTTCGTTCTGCTTTATTATCAATCCTCTTCTTTTCAGCAATAGCATGTGGATTGTCTAAATACCTAACTAATTCATTCTCATTATAAGCAACATTAATCAGATCTAATTTTTCAAAACCTATAGCGGTATGAAGTTGATGATCGTTTCTATGCTCACTATATTTCACCCTTCTTGGAAAAACTACAAGTTTCTTCTCATTTTCTAAAGCTGTTAGAATTGTTCCAATGCCAGCATGACCAATGATAACATCTGCATTAATAAAGTATTCATTAAATACATCTGGCTCTAAATAATTAAAACAATGCATATTTTTAAAATGCATCTTTGAATTAGCCATTTGAGCTATAACAGTATATTTTTCTTGATTACTTGCCCATTTATCAAGAATTAAAAGTAGTCGATCAAAGGGTGCCTGAGTGCCTGTAACTATGAATATTACAGGACCTTCCCTAAAAATAGTGTTTTCTGATTTGCTAAGTGTTGCCATTGAGTTAGATGTAAATGTGTAAAATATTTAGCCAATCTTCCGCTAAATGATATTTGTTCATAATTTGCAATACTATCTAGCCAGATAGTTCTGGCTCCAATAAATCTTGATATTACTATTGCTAATAAACCTGGAGCTGCACCAGTTGTAATTACTATATCTGGTTTTTCTTTAAGAAGAATATTAGTCAACTGAAGACCAACAATAATTAGATCTAATTTACTCCAAGCTGAAGCATCCTTCACCTTATAATACTTAGACAGATGAACCTCTTTAGCATATCCTTCTAGAGTTGAAACATACACAACCTCATTGCCAGAAAAACAAGAGGCAATCCTTTGCATCTGAATCCAATGACCGCCAGAAGAAGAAATTGCTAGGATCTTTTTCATTTTATAATCTTGTAATATAGTCTTTATTCTCTCTTCTCATAAGAGTTGTATCTAGATTCATTAATTTATTCATGCCAATAAAAATATTTGATTTGTTTCTGATTAACATTAAAATAACATAAAACATATATTGAAATCCAAACTTATATGATCTTCCTAAAAAATATAAAATTGATTGCTGATATTCTCTCATACCAATAGAGCACAGAAACTTATTAGCATTTAATGCTATCTTAAATTTTGAGTTAAAATGACTTTTACTAATAATATTTGTAACACTTCCTTTTGACAATGTAATAATATATAGGGTTTCCTTACAGGCTTTAATACTTTTAGCAAAGAAAGCTGCTTTCAACGAAAACATCACGTCATTTGACGCGACGACTTCATCAAATTCTATATTATTATTCACAACTAACTCTCTTTTAATCATTTTACCCCAAGCCGGAGTAAAGTAGTATCTTAAAGCATTCTCTTTCCTATTATCATCTAAAAAATCATGAACCAATTTTGAATATCTTAAATGTCGATATGTTTGTTTTCCATCCTCTCCTTGACTGTCAGTATTAAAATATATAATCTCTGAATCTGCATCTGTATTTTTTCTTATAAGATCTCTAAAATCAGATGTAAAATAATCATCTGAATCTGCAAAAATTATCCATGCTCCTTTTGCCTTTCGCATACCAATATTTCTTGCGCTACCCGCACCATTAGAGACATCGGAAAAAACAATGTCAACATTTTGATTTAATATAATCTTCTGCAGTTGTTCAATATCTTGAATGTCACTATTATCATCTATAACAATAACTTGGATATCATCCTCATCCGGGATACTATCTAATAATCTTATAAGAGACTTAATGGAGTTCTTATGTGGAATAATAATTGAGAAGTTAATCATTCTGACATACTTTTCTATCCATATATACCTTCATAAACATCATAAAAAAGATTAATAAGAAGATGACTCTTTCATCATTAAGTACTTTGTTATATAACATACTAGAAACAAACATCGCACTAATAAAAAGAAAATCTTTATTTTTTGTAAAGAATCTCTTTATAAAAATCAGATAAAGAGATATCCACATTATGATACCTACAACCCCATACTCTGCTAATAAATTAGTAACTGAAGAAATATTTAATTGTATTCCTTCAAGATATTTCCATCCCATCAACGAATATATATCAGAATAACAACCTGGTCCAGCACCCCACCATCCACCTAAAGATAATGCTAAAGCCGTCATATATCCTCTGCTTTGATTAAGATTATCTAGATCTATACTACCTACCAAGAAGAATTCTGAAAATCTATATAAGACTGGTTGAATCAATACTCCTCCTAAGATATTATCTATAATAATAATGCCTAATAAAAATCCTGTGCCATATAGAATCATATACTTTAACCCTTTAAGCGTCATCCAATTATAGCTCAAAAGAAGTATTAATAAAGGATAATAACCCATATTCTCTGCTAGATAATTCATTATTAATGATAGTATAACAACACAAAAAGTCAAGAGATATGATCGCTTAATATAAAACAAATAAGTAAGATACAATAGGCAATAATATGCAAAAGTATGCCCACTTGCAGTCCCAAATGTGCCTGAAATATCATCCTTAAAATAACCACTAATAGATTGATAAAAAACTAATGCTGATTGCAAAATAAAGATTGCTCCAAGCATAAAGCCAAAACCATTTGCAAAATCTGATATTCTCCCTCTAATGTGTCGTTCAACAATAAATAATAAGAGAAATAAAACAAAGACATGCTTAATGTTATCCCAGATTGAAAAAATACTAATAAGATGGGGGCCAGAGATAATCGTTAAACAAATAAAAAAAGATAAGGCTAGCAATAATACAAATCCTAAAGAAGCATTGATATGTTTTAAACAAAAATACATAGAGAATAGAACCAATAAATCATAGAATAGCCATAAGAAGTGAAAATCCCAAGAAAATACTATTATTAGAAAAATAAATGCAATTGCTTTTTCAATAGTAATATTTGAAATGAAAGTAGTATTAATTTCTTTTGAACTCACAATTCTTTTATTTAACTAATAGTTTGGCAACTATGAAGGTTTAAAACTAATAATAGCTAAAA
>PCBP01000023.1 GCA_002730985.1 Flavobacteriales bacterium
AGATTCAAAATAGAGAGTTTATTACACACACTGGCATCCTCAATGATAAACGCATCAGTGCGATATCAACAGGAATTGGAACTGATAATATTGATATTATAATTAATGAATTAGATGCATTAGTAAATATTAATTTTAATACACGAACAGTAAATCCTGTAAAAAAATCATTAAACCTATTTCGAATTGGAACATCTGGAGCTTTACAAAGTAATATTGAAATTGACACATTTCTAGCTTCATCTTACGGACTAGGATTTGACAATCTAGCTCATTTCTATTCTGAAACTAAACTCATTGAGAAGGAAATGAGTAAGTCCTATACAAAACATGCCGATTGGCCAAAAGAATTATCATCACCATATATTATAAAAGCATCTGACAACTTATTATCATTATTTGCTGATCTTCCAAATGGGATAACTGCAACAGCACCTGGATTTTATGGTCCGCAAGGCAGAATACTAAGACTAAAGCCTTCACTAACTAAATTGCATGAAAAAATGGCTAGTTTTAATTTTAATGAAAAAAAAATCACGAATTTTGAAATGGAGACTTCAGCACTTTATTATTTAGGGCGTACACTTGGTCATAATACGCTCACAATTTGCGCCATAATTGGTAATAGACTAAATAAAAAATATAGCAAAGACCATAAAAAACCAATAGAAAAAATAATTAATTTAGCACTTAGCAGAATTTGCCAATAAGAATCATAGAGCTCTAATCTATGTCAACTTCTCTTTAAGTTTATTAATTATTACATCAGGAGCAGGACATGGCTTTCTGGTTTTTTTATTTATAAAAACTAGAATAACCTCACCCGTATTTAGCAGATCACCGTCCTCATTGAAAGTTTTGTAATCAAAAATAATCTTGACTGATGGTATTGCTCTGATTATTGTTTCAATAGTAAGCGTATCATCATAAAATGCAGGCTTCTTATAATTAATATTCAAATTAACTACTGGCAAAGCATAACCCATCGCTTCGATGTTCTTATATGAAATACCGATAGAGCGCAAAAGCTCTACCCTGCCTACCTCATAATACTGAGCATAGACCCCATAATAAGCAAATCCCATTTGATCAGTTTCTCCATATCTAACCCTTAACTTTGTTTCAAAAGAATACATGTTGCAATAATACATAAATGCTATAAAATGTGTAACATTGTACCTTAATGAACTTTAGAAAACACATCATATATATAGCGTCACTATTAGTTGCTTGCTCTCCAACTTATATAATACAATCGCATGACAACGATTTGATTGCAGTATCATCTAGTGTTGATAGTGCCATCATAAATGTCATTACTCCTTATCAGGTTGGAATTGAGGGTCAAATGAGTGAGGTCCTAACATACACGAAAAATGATCTGGAGAAAGGTAGACCACAAAGCACCATTGGGAACTTTGTAACTGACCTATGTTTAGATTATGCGAATGCTGATATATGTGTAATGAATAACGGAGGATTGAGAACAACAATTAATAAAGGAAAAGTAACAAGAGGGAAATTATATGAATTAATGCCTTTTGAAAATGAGTTAGTAATATTAAATTTGAATAAAGATGATTATCTAGAGCTGCTTAATTATATTGTTAAAAGAGGTGGCGAACCATTCTCAGGACTTACTATTGTGATTGATAAAAACGGTAAAATAATTAGCAACTCATGGCCTGTTGATTTTGCAAATGGAGAGAAAGTAAGAGTCCTCACCTCTGACTACCTGGCCAACGGAGGAGACAAAATGAGTTTCTTTCACAACAAAGAGCAGAAGAATTTAGGTCTAAAATTAAGAGATGTAATCATTGACTATTGCAGTAAAAAAGATACTATTTTTGCAGAGCTTGATAACAGAATAATAATCTTAAACGATGAGTAACAGAAGAGATTTCATAAAAAAGAGTGGATTAGGATTTTTAGGCATTTCATTCTTGCCACAAATCTCATTTGCAAAGAAAAAGGATATAAAAATCACAATTCTACATACAAATGATATGCATAGCCACATACATCCCTTCACAAGCGGAAGAAATAAAGGACTGGGTGGAATGGCGCAAAGAGCTGGACTTATTAACTCCATAAGAGCACAAGAAGATCATGTATTACTATTTGATGCTGGAGACATCTTTCAAGGGACCCCATATTTTAATTTCTATGGAGGAGAACTAGAATTCAAACTTATGAGTAAGATAAGATATGATGCAGCAACTTTAGGAAATCATGATTTTGATAATGGACTAGAGGGACTTAAAAAACAATTACATCACGCAAACTTCCCATTCTTAATTGCAAACTATGATTTCACTGACACTATACTTAAAGATAAATTTAAACCTTATAAAATATTCAATAAAGGAGGAATTAAAATAGGAGTATTTGGTATCGGCATAGAGCTTGATGGCTTAGTGCCTAAAAGTCTTTATGGAAACACCAATCATCAAGACCCTGTAAGACAAGGAAATTATTATGCTAAACAACTAAGAAAAAAAGAAAAATGTGATCTAGTGATCTGCCTCTCTCATCTAGGGTTCAAATATAAAACAAATAAGATCTCGGATATAAAGTTTGCAAGTCAAACGCGTAATATTGATCTAATAATAGGAGGGCATACTCACACATTCCTTAAAAAGCCAGTAAGTCTGCTAAATCTGGACCAGAAAGAAGTGCTAATCAATCAAGTCGGGTGGGCTGGAATTAATCTTGGCAAAATAGATTTTCATTTTAGCCAAAATGATGATACAAAAAAAGTTTTTGGAAGGTCAATATTTATTAAAAGTCATACAAAAAATGCCTAAAATCATACTTTTTATAAATTATCAAGACTCTTTTCTATCTAGCAGATTCCACCTGTAAAAAAAAGTTTAAAGTCAAGCCTTGATTTTCTTTTATATTAACAATAACTTTTTCATATTTGCTATCTCCAAAACAAACAAGGACTACTAAAAAAACTCACTAAAAGATAAAATAGAAGCACATAATGTCAGAAAAAAGTTATCAAGAAATTTGGAATAACTGCCTTAACATAATAAGAGATAATGTAACGGCGCAAAACTTTAAAACCTGGTTCAAGCCCATTAAGGCGGTTGGTATCAACAAGCAGGTTTTAACGATTCAAGTTCCTAGTCAATTCTTTTACGAGTGGCTAGAGAATAACTATATTACCCTGATAAAGAAGACGCTCAAGAGAGAGCTAGGGAAAGATGCAAGATTAGAGTACAACATCCTGCTAGACAACCCAGGAGTAAAGAAGCCTTACGTTACTAAAATTCCTAGCAGCGGACAAGGATCCTTAACAAACAATTCTGTAAACATGCCTATGGATATGGGAAGTGGCCCTGCCATCCGAAATCCTTTTATTATCCCTGGATTACAGAAAATCAATATTAACCCTCAATTAAACGAATCATACACATTTGATGCTTTTATTGAAGGAGAGTGCAACAGACTAGCTCGTTCAGCAGGATATGCTGTATCACAAAATCCTGGAGGCACATCATTTAACCCACTATTTATTTATGGAGGCGGCGGCTTAGGAAAGACGCATTTAGCCAATGCAATTGGTGTTGAAGTAAAAAACAATCATCCAGATAAAATAGTTTTATATGTCTCAGCTGACAAATTCCAAACCCAATTTGTTGATGCAATCATGGACAATAAGAAAAATGACTTTGTTCATTTTTATCAATCAATAGATGTCTTAATTATTGATGACGTGCAATTTCTATGCGGAAAAGAAAAGACACAAGACATCTTCTTCCACATCTTTAATCATTTACATCAGAACAAAAAGCAGGTCATCTTAACCTCTGACAAAGCACCAGTAGATATAGTTGGCATGGAACAAAGGTTATTATCTCGCTTCAAATGGGGATTGTCAGCTGACTTGCAATCTCCAGACTTAGTAACTCGTTTGGCAATCCTGAAGAAAAAAATTAAAAATGATGGCATCGAAATACCGTATGAAGTTGTAGAATATATTGCCTACTCAATCACTTCAAATGTAAGAGAATTGGAGGGGGCTTTAATTTCCCTCTTAGCGCAATCCTCACTTAACAAAAAGGAGATCACCATTGATTTAGCAAAGAATATGCTCGATAAATTCGTAAAGAACACTGTAAGAGAAGTATCGATAGACTTTATACAGAAGGTTATTTGCGATTATTTTGACATTCCTATCGAGACCATGAAATCCAAAACAAGAAAAAGAGAGATCGTACAATGCCGACAATTAGCAATGTATTTTTCTAAACAGATGACAAAAAACTCGTTAGCCATGATAGGAAAACACTGCGGAAATAAAGACCATGCTACTGTCTTGCACGCTTGTAAGACAGTAAATAATCTTGCAGATACAGATAAACGTTTTAAAGGATACATAGTTGATATCGAAAAGAAACTAACCCTTTCCTAAAAAAATTATGAGAATCTTAATGGTCTGTTTAGGGAACATCTGCCGATCTCCACTTGCAGAAGGAATCTTGAGTCATAAAACTAAAAACTTACAAGTACAAGTTGATTCTGCAGGAACAGCAGGATACCATATCGGATCCCCTCCTGACCCTAGATCAATAAAAATTGCAGATAAATACAATATCGACCTAAGCAGTCAAAGGGCAAGAAAATTCAGCAGAGCTGATTTTAATAACTTTGATATTATCTATGCCATGGACAGCAATAACTATAAAAATTTATTAGCGCTTACAATCAATCAACAAGAAAAAGAAAAGATCCGTATGATATTAAACGAAATAAGTCCAAATCTTTACAAATCTGTACCTGACCCCTACTATGGAGGCAATGATGGATTCCAAGAGGTTTATGACATACTAAACAAAGCCTGCGATAAAATAGTAACACAAATTGGATAAAGGAAAATTATATCTCATCCCAACTATTTTAGGGGAAGGAACACAAAATGCAGTACTACCATCAACTATCTTGGAAGCAATAAAAGAAACTAATATCTTTATTGTAGAGAATCTAAGAACAGGCAGAAGACATATTAAGAAGATTGACAAAGAGAAAAATATAGATACTACAACTTTCTACGCTTATGGAAAATATGACACGATAAATCTAGAGCAAGATTTCTTAAAACATATCTTATCAGGTCAAAATATAGGATTATTATCCGAAGCTGGGCTACCATGTATTGCTGACCCTGGCTCAGAAATTGTCGCATATGCTCACAATTTCCAAATTGATGTAATCCCTCTAGTTGGCCCTTCATCGATTCTATTAGCATTAATGGGGTCTGGATTAAATGGGCAGAATTTTGCCTTTACTGGCTACTTACCTATCGACAAGCTAGAAAGAAAAAAAAATATACGGAAATTAGAAGATATATCAAAAAAAACAGGACAAACTCAAATCTTTATGGAAACACCATACAGAAATAATCAATTAATAGAGACGCTATTAAAAACATGTAGCAATAGCACAAAACTTTGTATAGCAACTGACATTACACTTCCTACCGAAAATATTAAGACAAAAACAGTTGTTGAATGGAAGCAAACCAAAACCAATATTAACAAAAAACCTACGATCTTCTTAATAGGGTAATCTGATTCTACAACAACTATACTAAACTAACATTAAGGCTCTTTTATATATCTTTGCCAAATGAATAAGGTCAGAAAATTTACAGATAAAATTCCGAAACCTTTTAAAAATAAATACATCATAACACTTTTCCTTTTCGCTTTCTGGATTGTGTTTATTGATGATTACAACATTATGGAACAATATAAGTTAGAAAAAAAGATAGAGGATCTTGAAAGCCAGAAATCATACTACATGTCTGAGATCGATAAAGACAGTACTAAGTTTTACCATATACAAAACATCCAAGAGGAGCAAGAGAGATTTGCAAGAGAAAAATTCTTGATGAGGAAAGACAATGAAGATATTTTCATTATAAGAGAGAAAAAAGATGAATAAATTATTTGCTGGCTTTGATGCTGTCTCAAAAAATCAATGGCTAGAAAAAATTAGGATTGATTTGAATAACAAGACTGAAAAATTAATCTCAAAAAATGAAGGAATAACAATTAATCCAATTTACCATGCTGATGATAATTTTACAACACACAATTGCAACTTTCCTTCCATTTGGGAAGCTTATCAATTCATAGATGCAACAGATGCTAAATTAGCAAATAGAAGAGCTCTGGATGCTATCCAGAATGACGTAAGTGGCTTATGCTTTTACAATCCAAACAACATAGAGGTGCTATTACATGGCATCTCTACTGAATATATTAGAATTGACTTTACAAATTACTCTAAAGAATTTCCAGGGGAGTGGGAGATATTTGCAAGAAATAAGAATGTAAAGGGAGCCTTCCATGGAGAGACAGATAGTAATATCTCCAATTATTTGGACACCATCTTTACTAAAGGAACAGCCAAAGAACAAATAACTGATGCGTTTAGAAAAGGCTTGAAAGCAAAAAATAAAGTGCAATTCCATTTTAGCATTGGTAGTAATTATTTTCTGGAGATAGCTAAGCTAAAAGCATTTAGGATTCTATGGAAGCATGAAACCGGAAAGAATCCCTATATATTTACTTCAACTGAAATATCAGACACAGAAGAATCCGCCTATACTATGTTGAAAAGCACAACTGGATGCATGTCCGCTATTTTTGGTGGCGCAAATGCAATTATGCTTAACCCTTCAAAATCAACCTTCAATGATAATCCGGATTTCTTGGATAGAATATCTAGAAATCAGCAGACAATACTAAGAAAAGAAAGCTATCTTAATAAAGTAGAGGACCCCACAAAAGGATCCTATTATGTTGATTATTTGATTCAAAAACTATTGCAAGAATTTAAGATTAACTCTAAAATAGATGAGACCCCATCAACAACTAAATGGGAAAGTCCTGAAGGAATTAAGATAAAGAACCGATACACTAAAGAAGATGTCGATAAAATTGACTATAAGAATTTTGTAGCTGGGATTGCGCCAAATCTAAGAGGGCCCTATTCCACAATGTATGTAACACGTCCCTGGACCATCAGGCAGTATGCTGGCTTCTCAACTGCAGAGGATTCTAATAAATTCTATAAAAAAAACCTAGCTAGCGGACAAAAGGGACTTTCAGTAGCTTTTGATTTAGCCACTCATAGGGGTTATGATTCCGACCATGAAAGAGTTATTGGTGATGTTGGCATGGCTGGCGTTGCTATTGACACTGTGGAAGATATGAAGATTCTCTTTGATAAAATACCATTGGACAAGATGTCAGTCTCTATGACTATGAATGGTGCAGTACTGCCAATCTTAGCTTTTTATATTGTAGCAGCAAAGGAGCAAGGAGTGAGTCTAGAACAACTATCCGGAACTATACAAAATGATATTTTAAAAGAATTTATGGTGCGAAACACTTATATATATCCGCCAGAGAATTCGATGCGGATTATCTCAGATATATTTAAATATACTTCGGAAAATATGCCTAAATTTAATAACATCTCGGTATCTGGATACCATATGCAGGAAGCAGGCGCAACAGCTGATATCGAACTTGCTTATACGCTAGCAGATGGACTAGAGTACATACGAACAGGTATTAAAGCAGGATTAGATATTGATTCTTTTGCTCCAAGAATATCATTCTTTTGGGGTATTGGGATGAATCATTTCATGGAAATTGCCAAGATGAGAGCAGCAAGAATGCTTTGGGCAAAATTAGTCGCAGAATTCAAACCAAAGAACCCAAAATCATTAACATTAAGAACACATTGTCAAACAAGTGGATGGAGCTTAACTGAACAAGATCCATTTAATAATATAGCTAGAACTTGCGTGGAAGCTATGGCAGCAGTAATGGGGGGAACTCAGAGTCTACATACAAATGCACTTGATGAAGCTATTGCATTACCAACTAGTTTCTCTGCAAAAATTGCTAGAGACACACAAATCTTCTTGCAAGATGAAACAGGAATATGCAACACTGTTGACCCATGGGGAGGGTCCTATTATGTCGAAACACTCACAAATGAGATAGCAAATAAAGCCTGGAAACATATACAAGAAATTGAAGAACTTGGAGGAATGGCAAGAGCAATTGAGACAGGAATACCAAAGATAAAAATTGAACAATCAGCTGCTAAGAAACAAGCTAGGATTGATAGCAGGACAGACACTATTGTGGGGGTAAACACAAATAGATTACAGCAAGAAGATAAAAAAATTGAGATCCTGAAAGTTGACAATACTAAAGTAAGAAAATCACAAATTAATCGTTTAGCAACTATTAAAAGATCTCGAGACAACAAAAAAGTAAGAGATGCACTAAAGAAACTAACAAATGCCTGCAAAAATAACAAGCAAAATCTTCTGGATTTGGCAGTACATGCAGCAGAACAAAGGGCAACTCTTGGGGAAATATCTGATGCTTTAGAAAAAAGCTTTGGTAGATATATTGCAAAAAATCAAACTATATCAGGAGTATATAAAATGGAAATAAAGAATGATCACAAGTTTAAAGAAGCACTATTATTATCAGATAAATTTGCTAGTAAGCATGGTAGAAGACCAAGAATAATGATTGCCAAAATGGGACAAGATGGACACGATAGAGGAGCAAAGATTATTGCAACCTCATTTGCCGATTTAGGCTTTGATGTTGATGTAGGCCCCTTATTTCAGACCCCAAAAGAGACTGCAAAACAAGCAGTAGAGAATGATGTTCACATTTTAGGCATATCATCTCTAGCAGCAGGACATAAGACACTAGTTCCAGAAGTGATTAATGCATTAAAAGAGTTAGGCAGAGGTGATATACTAGTAATTGTAGGAGGTGTGATTGTTCAAGAAGACCATAAATTATTATTTAATTCTGGAGTGAGTGGAATCTTTGGTCCTGGTAGCATAATCGCTGAGTCAGCAATTGAAATTCTTGAAAAGTTAATGAATCAGACTAATTAATACAGCAATCACATTTCAATCTGCTAAATGATTGGATACTTTAATTTAGCTATCAGTTACTAACAATAAATCTTGTTGTCTTAACTTTAAATCCGGAATAGATATTTAGAAAATAAACTCCCGTCTCTAGGCTACTTATATCAATTATTTTTTTATGAGCCCCTAAGGAAAAAGAGTTGTCCTCATAAATAGATAATAGATTCTCTCCTAGAACATTAACTATTTCAAAACTTATACTATTTAAATTTTTTACCTCATAGTTGATGTTTAGCAAACCATTAGTTGGATTTGGAAAAGTAGACAGTCCAAGAACCTCTTCATGTTCACTAATATTTGAAGGTGAAGCTAAAGCAGTATTTATTGCAGATTGGACGTCAATAAAGTTAATCTGATTATCATTCATGTTGTAATAGACAGAATGATTAATACCTCCTAAAACTACCACTTTGGGCATACCATTATCTCCATAATCACTCATACTTATAGCACTTGTAGAGAAGGCAGTATTTAAAGGCATTTGGTTTGAATTACCCCAATTAACTAAATTAGAGCAAGATGTATTTGCATAATCATCAACCAAATAGAAATCTACACGACCAGGATGACTTAGTGCAAAAGAATATGCTGCATTATATGCATATTTACCATATACAGCACATGCACCACAGGGCATCACCCAAGCAATAACTATTACATTTCCGGCATCAAGAGAATCAAATAAACTATGAGAGATTCCATTACAGTCATCTGTTGTGAAATCAGTAGCAGTTTGGGAAAACAAAGCACTACTAAAAGATGTAATACACAACAACATTAATATATACTGTTTCATACTTTCTTATTTTAAAGTTCTTAACAAAAATACATTAATTTATATTATATCGAAAACCCATATAAATATTTGTACCCATTACCGGACCCCATATCAAAGATGCATCAAAGTCTTGACCAAAAGGATTATTTGGATCAATAATAGGATTAGATTGAGTATAATTTGTAATATTTTCTGCACCAATATATATATCAGAATTACTCCATTTATAAGTTACTTGACTATTCAATAATATAAATGCAGAAGAAAAATTATCACTAGTTACAATATTATCTGGAATACGACTTTTGCCTATATAATTTGCAGTAACATCAAAATCCCATTTATCAGAATTAGTTTTATACGATAGATTTATCAAGGCTCTTTCTTCTGGCTGTAAAGGCAATTGCTTATCTATATCATCAAAAGTAGAGACAGAATTATTTTTCTTATAACTTAAACGCAGGTTTAAATTACTAATGACAGTATAATCTAAATCAATTTGCATAACATTAGCAAAAGAATTACCATTTAGATTTGCAAAAACTAATTCATTCTTATTTTCAATATCTACGACAATTTGATTCTCAAATACTGTACGATACAAATCAATATTAAGAGTTCCTTCTTGATTTAAAAAATAAAAACAATATGAAAAATTCAATCCATTATTCCATCCAACCTCTGGCTTTATATTATCACCGATTATCACCTGTCTTGAAGAAGCTAAATATTGCATATTCTCAGCAAGAAAACTGCTAACACGAAACGCTTTACCACTAGAGATACGAATAGCGGTTCTATCACTAGGATTATATTTTATATTTATTCTTGGAGAATAATAAATCTTATCTTGAACGTTATAATAATCAGCTCTTATTCCTGACAAAATATTTACCTTTTCATTAGTATACTGATATTCTGAAAATAAACCAGTAACTAAATCAACACGCTTTTTTAAATTAAATGGGTTCTCAATATTTCCATTAAAACTCTCAACAAATCGATCAGCAAAATAACTAGAACCATATTTAATTAGATTTTTCTGATTTAATTGATCCTGCACAATAATATTAAATGAAAAACTTTCTTGGGTTCCCGTATAAATATTATTGCCAAATTTAGCTGCTTGATCATGCAATGTGAAACTTGTTTGAGAACCAACACTCTTACTAGAATCGATCACTTTACCTAGTTTAGTATATAATTGCAAGATTTTATTATCAATGTTAACAAGATACGGGTCTGGCAAATTAATATTATTAGTAATTTGACCTGACTCTCTATTTTCTATTGTTGCTCTAAGATTGATTTGAAATTTATATTTCTCAAAACCATAATATTTCCACCTATTAAGAAAACCAAATTGCGTATACTTTGGCATATCAATAAAATTATCGCCGCCATGGTGATCAATCTCTCTATCAAAATAACTAACATGTGTAAACAAATTACTCCTCCAATCACCTTTTTTCTTTGTAAGAATTAAATTATTCTCTAATTTCCCCGAATTATTAGCATATATATTCAATTTGAATTTATCAACATCTTCTTCAGGTTTAAAATATTCAACATTAATTTGGCCAGTTAAAGATTCATATCCATTAACTACAGATCCAGAACCTTTTATGATCTGAATAGACTCTATCCAGCTGCCAGGAATATAATTTAACCCATAGGATCTTTGCAAGCCTCTTATTAGTGGTATTAACTCACTAGTTATTTGTATATAATTCCCATCTAATCCAAGCATCTCAATCCTTTTAAGACCAGAAATAGCATTTGAATAAGAAACATCAACAGTATTATTTGTCTCAAAACATTCTGACAAATTACAACATGCTGCTTTTTGAATTTCACCTGTAGACAAAGTCTGAATATTAAGAGGTTCTATTATGGATATCTTTGTTGTGTTCTGTTTTCCTTCTATCTGAACCTCCTCTAATTCTACTAAACTTTTTAAATAAAAAATATATTTACCATCTAAAACCTCCTTACTATCAAAAGTATATCCAACATAACTAACACTTAAAGTAGCTGGAAAAGATTCCGCTTGATTAATAACATAATTCCCATCTATATCCGTCGTAGTTCCAACACTAGTTTCTTCCCAATATACATTAGCTCCAAAAATAGGCGTGACCTTACCGTCATTGGATAATTCTAATACCTTTCCTACAATTTGATTTTGTGCATTTAAACTAAAGCTTGCAATAAGAATTATTGCAATAGTTTTTATTTTTCTCATTTTTAATTATTTAAGATTAATACTCAATTAAACATTAAGTAGTATCCTATAATAAAAATGATTGAATTTCTGCTAATTTTGGTTTAAGAAGATTTGGTGGTAGTGGCCCGTCGCTTAAACAAACAAACTGATTTTTTAAAACATAATATTTTTCATTAAGTAAGCATATATATACTAAAGCACTTGTTTCTTTAAAATCAAGTATTAATGAAGATATTAATGTTTCAAAATCAAATTGAATATTTGCGGTTTCACTTGCGCATGAATCATCTTCTGTTTGAGGACAACATGATTGTAAATTATCTTCTTTTGTACAACAAGAAAATTCTTTCAGATCATCACTGCAAACCATTTCTTCAATTTGCATACAATTAGGCACCTGTGTACCAAGAAAAATCTTTCCATCTTTGGAACATTGCATTTTAGAAATACTAACACCAACAGACAAAAAAACAACAAGAAATGTCAATAAAAATACAGTGATATTTGAAAAAATCTGATTCATTTGAATTGCAAATATAAGATTTATTTATTAGTTAACGGAATGGTTAGATTGTCTACCCATCTGTTCCAGTAAAATTATTGCTAATTTAGGAAAGGATTCCTTTTACAATTAAATAAGGTATAAATATATACAAAATAGAATCTATTATTTTCTTGATTTAACCATTGTGGATAAATATATTGCCCCAAGAAAACCGAAGAGAAGAATTGTGATCGCACCAAATCCATATGCATCTTTACCAGTCCAAGAAGAAGGAATTAATAATGTGCCGTCACCCTTTGACGAAACAAGCCATACAAGATAAGCAGAAACATTGCTCATTACTAAAATCATAATAGCAATAATAAACTTAACATGTTTGTTTAATGTTTTTCCTGTTGCATAATACTCAAAAATTGCTGGTCCAAAATAACGATTCGTTAAAGACCATCTAAATAACCTTTCATTAGAAATAGAAAAGCAGAAGGCAGCAGGTACAGCCCAAGAAACAGTAGGCCATCCTGGGACCCATACGCCAATAATTGATAAGATTACAAAGAAAACACCAAAAGCAATATAAAATCTGCTCTTAATAGGGTTGCTAACTACAGCATATTTAGCAACAATGTCATCAACGGTTTCAAGTCTATTACTCATATAAAAATTGAATTGACTTATTCTCCAGCTTAAAAATAAATGAGGAAAAACGAAAATTTATTTTACCCGTACTGCAGAATACTGCTTTAAATCCACTTTCTTTAAAGATAGCTATATATTTTGCTAAGAATTTAACTTTAAAAGGATTTTTAAATTTCATAGTGAAATCTCTAAAAAGAAAGTATCGTTTTTTTAATTATCGCAATACAATCAATAAGCTGTTCTCTAGTAATCACTAATGGAGGGGCAAAACGTATGATATCTCCATGAGTTGGCTTAGCAAGCAATCCATTATCTCTCAATTTCAAACATACATCCCATGCCTTAAAGCCATTTTTAGGTTTTATTACAACTGCATTTAACAGACCTTTTCCTCTTACAGTACTAATCATGTTAGAGTCTATTAAATTCAATTCCCTTCTAAAAATTTCACCTAAATGATAAGCATTCTCAGCTAATTTCTCATGCTTGACAACCTCTAAAGCTGCAATTGCAACCTTATTAGCTAACGGGTTACCTCCATAAGTTGACCCATGTTCACCAGGCTTAATACACATCATAATTTCATCATCACATAACACAGCAGAAACAGGAAATACCCCGCCAGAAAGTGCCTTCCCTAATATTAAAATATCCGGACGGGCATCTTCATAATCAGTTGCTAATAATTTACCAGTTCGTGCAATTCCTGTTTGAACTTCATCAGCTATAAATAAAACATTGTATTTATTACATAATTCTCTAACACCTGACAAATAGCCTTGTGACGGAACTACAACACCTGCTTCTCCTTGAATTGGCTCAACCATAAAAGCCGCTACGCTGGGATCTTTTAACTCGTATTCTAATGCATTCAAATCATCATATGGTATTAAATCATAACCAGGCATATAAGGTCCAAATCCCTCGTAAGAAGAAGGGTCATCAGACGAAGAAATAGCGGCCAACGTTCTACCCCAAAAATTACCTTTAGCAAAAATAATTCTTGCTTGATTTTCAGCAATTCCTTTTTTTAAATAACCCCATTTCCTTGCCAATTTATTGGCTGTTTCTCCACCTTCCACACCCGTATTCATTGGAAGAACCTTATCGTATCCGAA
>PCBP01000048.1 GCA_002730985.1 Flavobacteriales bacterium
ATGATGGTTTAAGTTTACTTGTACCTCCATTTCGTACTGATGTACAAAGAGAAGTTGATGTAATTGAAGAGATATTAAGGATATATGGATTTAATACGGTTTCAATCCCTTCAAAATTAGATACTATTATTTCTTATTCTCAAGTGATTAATATTGAAGAAATTCGTAATACTATTTCAGATCTTCTATCCAATAGTGGTTTTAATGAGGCTATGAATAATTCATTGACAAAAGATGAAAATACAAAGCTCATCTCTGAATTAGATATAGAGCAGAATGTTGTGATTTTGAATCCTTTGTCAAAAGATCTGAATGTCATGCGTCAATCCCTTCTATTTAGTGGTTTAGAGAATATTGCTTATAATCATAATAGAAAGAGCATGGACATAAAGATCTATGAATTTGGTAAAACCTATCGTAAGAAGGGACAGAAATATTCTGAGAGTCAACATCTTCAGGTCTTAGTAAGTGGAAGACTGCAATCTGAGAATTGGAATGCTAATTCTGATAAGGCAGATTTCTTTTTTATAAAAGAAAAAGTAGAGCACATCTTGAATAGGCTGGGCATTAAAGATGTGCAATCAGAGCAAGTGAACACTTATGGTTTTGAAGAAGCTTTAATGTATAAGTGTAAGAATAAGAGATTAGTTTGCTTTGGAAAGTTAGACAATAAGATATGCAAAGCGTTTGATGTGAAGTCAGAAGTGTATGCAGCAGACTTTGATTGGGATACAGTACTTGATTTAGTTGGGCATACTAAGAATGGATTCCAAGAAATATCAAAGTTTCCTGTAGTTAGAAGGGACTTGTCTTTGTTAGTTGATAAATCTGTTTCATTTGACAAACTAAGAATGATAGC
Organism: Flavobacteriales bacterium; assembly: GCA_002730985.1. Taxonomy (GTDB): domain Bacteria; phylum Bacteroidota; class Bacteroidia; order Flavobacteriales; family BACL11; genus BACL11. Next base: position 860 of record PCBP01000048.1, read on the forward strand.
AATAAAAGCTGACAATAAAATTTTAAAATCAGTTAGCTTATTTGATGTTTATGAGGGAAGTAAATTGCCTGATGGTAAAAAATCTTATGCTTTAGCTTTTACTATGGGTGATGCAACACGTACCTTAACCGATATGCATGTCGATAAGGTAATGAAGAAATTAATGAATTCTTTCAGACAGCAAGTAGGGGCTGAGATTAGATAGTTCTGTATGAGTATATTTGTAAGAGAACTGGAATACTCACTATTTTTTACTTATTAATATAAAAAAATCAACTTGTATCTGAAGGACTAATGTATGCTTGTTAGTTTCTTTCATTCAGGGGTTCTTAACAATTAATTAAGATATAAAAGTTATGACAAATCATTTTCCTGTTGTATTTTTGCAAGAAAGAATTAAAATTATGAGAATTTCCTATTTGTTTTGCTTATGTATATTGTTTAGTACTAATTTATTTGCTCAGAAAAGCACCTTGTTCCTAAAATCTGGTAGTGTTGAGTTGGATTATAATATTGAGTTGGTTCAAGATTATAATTTGAATTATCACTTTATGGTCTTTGCAGATCTGCCAACTACTGAAATTAAAGAGAAGATTACAGCTCTTGGTGTAGAGTTTTTAGAATATATTCCAACCAAGGCTTATGTTGTTAGTATTTCTGATACTATAAGAACATCAGATTTGTCTAATCTAGGTATTGTCTCTGTTTCACCTATTAAGCCTCAGATGAAATTGGATCCAAAATTGCAAAACACTAGCTTTCCTGATTGGGCTTTTAAGAATAATATGTTATCGATTAAGGTTTTATTGTATAAAAATGCTGATTTAGTCAGTTTTACTAAGCGTTGTAGATTAAGTAATTATCAGATAGATGTGGCAAACGATATTAGTAATAGTGTTATCTTAAAGATAGATGCTCTGCAGTTATCTAAATTATTAATAATCAATGAAGTTTGGTATATTGAACCTATTGATCCACCATCTGTAAAAGAAAACAAAACAGGAAGAACATTGCATAGATCAAATACAATAAATACTAACTATGCTAGTGGGAGGAATTACAATGGAGAGGGGATAAATATTATGATGCAAGATGATGGAATCATTGGCCCTCATATAGATTATCAAGGAAGGATTGACCAGTCAAATTGTGGGGGATGCAGTACAAATAGCGGTAATGATCATGGTGATCATGTTGCTGGCACTATTATGGGGTCTGGGAATTTAGATCCCATTGCTGCCGGAATGTCTGATGCTGCTTTCTTATATGTGTATAGCTCATCTAATAACAACTATTATGATGTTCCTTTAATATATCAAAATAATGATGTGATTATTACATCAAAATCATATAGTAATGGCTGTAATGCTGGATATACTTCTTTATCTAGAGATTTAGATGAGCAGATTAATTTGTACCCATCGCTTATTCATGTATTTTCAGCTGGAAATAATGGAAGTTCTTCTTGTACGAATCCATATATTGCAGGAACTAATGGTGCGAATTGGGGAAATGTAACAGGTGGTCATAAGCAGGCTAAGAATGTGATTGCAGTTGCAAATCTTGAATCTGATGGAGATTTAGCCTCATCATCGAGTAGAGGCCCTGCTGCAGATGGTAGAATAAAACCAGATATAGGAGCTAAAGGTACTGGAGTGAACTCTACAATCCCAGAAAATGATTACGGATTAAAAACAGGAACATCAATGGCTTGCCCAGGAATTGCAGGAGTAATGGGGCAATTGTATCAGGCCTATAAGGACTTGAATGGCGGGCAGAATCCAAACTCTTCTGTTATGAAGAACGCATTGTTGAATGCTGCAGACGATATTGGTAATCCAGGGCCAGATTTTAAGCATGGCTGGGGAGAGGTGAATGTGCTGAGAGCAGTAACAACAATTGAAGATAATCAATATATTATTGATAATATTTCTCAAGGATTTAATAATTCACATTCTATTAGTATACCATCAGGAACTAGACAATTAAAATTAATGGTTTATTGGCATGATAAAGAAGCAAGTGCTAATGCTAGTTTTGCATTAGTTAATGATTTAGACATTGAGCTATTAGATAATTCAGGAAACTCTGTAGAGCTGCCTTGGGTTCTTGATCCTACTCCAAATACAACAGCATTAAATACAAATGCTATAAAGGGGGTCGATAATATTAATAATATGGAGCAGATTACCATGGATGATCCAATGCCAGGTAATTATGAACTTATTGTAAGTGGTAATTCTATCCCATTTGGCCCTCAAGAATATTCAGTTTCTTATGTATTCTTAAAGGATGAGATAACCCTTACTTATCCTGTAGGAGGGGAAAGTTGGGTTCCTGGTGACTTTGAGATTATTCGTTGGGATGCTTATGGAGACAATGGCACCTTCACTTTGGAGTACACTGATAATGGTGGCGCAAGCTGGAATTCTATTTCATCTAGTATAAGTGGAAGTAGCAGGCAATTTACATGGCTTTCAATTCCTAATTCAGTTTCAGATAATGTTAAATTGCGTGTCAGTAGAAATAGTTATTCTGATGAGAGTGATGACTATCTTACAATTATTGATGTTCCAACAAATTTTAATATATATTGGCCATGCCCTGACTCTTTGAATTTTAGTTGGAATTCAGTGAATTCTGCCACCTCATATGAAATCAGTATGCTTGGTCAGAAATATATGGACTCGATTTATACAACCAACCTTACAAATGTATGGATGATAAATCCCAATCCTAATGTCACTGACAGTTGGTTTTCTGTTAAGGCTAAGATTAATAATGGTGAAGGAAGAAGAGCAATCGCTCAGAATTCACAAGCTATAAATAATCAATGCTCTGGTTATGGTTGTACAGATTCTTTGGCACTTAACTATTCAAATCTTGCATTAATAGATAATGGTTCATGTTGTTATGTTTCAGGGTGTACAGATCTGACAGCAATTAATTATGATTCTTTAGCCTGTTTTGATGACAATTCTTGTATAGCACCAGTTCTTGGATGTATGAATCCATTATCATCTAATTTTGATTCATTAGCTAACACTAATACTGCTTTTGGAGGGCTATTAGATAATACTATTGGAGCGGGAGGTTATTACACGGGCAGCCAGCATTTAATATTTGATGCAAGTATACCATGTAAGATTGTCTCAGCAGTTATTTATGCTCAGTCTGCACAAGTTATAACTTTTGATTTAAGAGATAATAATGGTAATTCTATAGATGATACCACTATCTCAGTTCAATTGGGAAGTCAGAGATTGTATTTTGACTTCGATGTTCCAGTGGCTAATGATTTACAATTAGGCATATCATCCTCTCCTACTGCTGGTTTGTATAGAAATACTACAGGAGCAAATTTTCCAATTACAATCGGTAATAATTTAACATTCACAGGTGCCAGTAATGCTAGTGCCCAAGATAATTGGTATTATTATTATGATATTGAGGTAGAAGCTTCTTGCGATAGTATAGGGTTACCAGTATATGGATGTACAGATTCATCAGCATTCAATTATTTTGTATTCGCAAATACGGATGATGGTTCATGCTGTTATGTGTCAGGATGTACAGATCCTTTCGCCCTCAATTATAATTCCAATGCATGTTATGATGACAGCTCATGTATTGAAGCTATTATGGGGTGTGCAAATCCATTGGCGCTTAACTATAATCCTAATGCTAATACAAATATAGCATATGGTGGAGCATTAGATAGCACCTTTGGAACTGGAGGTTATTTTATAGGTGATCAACATTTAATCTTTGACGCTAATCAAATATGTATTATAAAATCAGCTGATATTAATTCTTCTGGTCCAAACACTATCATATTTGAGTTAAGAGATGATAATGGATTAGTTATAGATGATACTGTACTTACTCTTCTTGCTGGAGATCAAAGGATTGATTTAGATTTCAATGTTCCAGTTGGCAATAATCTGCAATTAGGGGTTAGTTCAGGAGCTCTTACTAATAGTGGGCTTTATAGAAATAGTAATGGAGCTATTTATCCATACAATATTGGATCAGCAATAAGTATAACAGGTTCAAGTGCAGCATCTGCTGGATATTATTATTTCTTTTATAATATTGAAGTCGGGGTCCAATGTTTAGATCCGAGTTGGGATTGTGATGGACAAGGTAATTGTTATGATCCTGGAGATGGAAATGGTCAATATATGACTTTGGGTGAATGCGAATTAGAATGTATTAATGTTTCAATTGATGAGCCAAATAATGAATGGTTTAAGCTATATCCAAATCCTGCAAAATTTGAGTGTGCTGTTGTTAGTTCTAATATAATTAGACAGATACGAGTATTTGATATAAGTGCACGACTCTGTATGTTAGAGGATGTAAATAGTAATACCACTGTATTAGATGTTCGAGAGCTTTCAGAAGGTATGTATACTATAGAACTAATTATTGGAGAAGAGAACATTAGAAGAAAGCTAGTTATCCAATGATGCAAAGACTCTGGGTATTATTACTATTATTATTTAGTGTCTCTTATGAAGTAAGCTCTCAGGGTAAATTAATAATAGTTGATCTTGAAGTAGTAGGTTATGACACAGTCATCTCTTCTGATTTGCCTGAAGTAGAAATTCTAGATTTCAAGAGCCAAGATGAGAAAAATAATTACTTTATTCTAAAAAAAAGGGTTCTCAAGGTTTATCCTTATGCAGTTGTAGCAAAAAAAAAAATACAGGAGATTAAATTAGCTTTAGATACCATTCCCAAGAGAAGGAAGAAGAAACGCTATACTAGGGAGATGGCGAAATGGCTGAAAGAGCAATATACAGATAGATTAAAAGACTTGACCATTAGTGAAGGAAAGATATTAGTTAAGCTTATTTATCGAGAGACTAATTCTACTTCATATAAGATTTTAAAATCTTATAGAGGTAGTTTTAATGCGCTCTTTTGGCAGATAATGGCTAAGATTTGGGATAATAATTTAAAGACTGGATATGATCCTATAAACATTAGGGAAGATATGCTCATAGAATATATACTTATAGAAGATGGAAATGAGGAGTTTTTAGGATGATAATAACACAAATTCTTTTATAGGATTTAGATTACTTCCTATACTAAATATAATTTATTTTTTAAATTGTGTGGCAACTTTTTTGCTCCTAGGTCCGTCAGAATAATCATAGAAACCTTCTCCAGATTTTACACCTAATTTACCTGCCTCTACCATATTAACTAGTAATGGGCATGGAGTGTATTTTTTACCACCAAACCCTTTATGCATTACTTTCAATATTGACAAACACACATCTAGTCCTATAAAGTCTGCTAGATGTAGAGGTCCCATAGGGTGAGACATGCCTAGAATCATTACTGTATCAATCCCTTCAACTGAAGATATGTCTTCATACAAGGTGTATATTGCTTCGTTAATCATTGGCATCAATATGCGATTTGCAACAAATCCTGGAGCATCATTTACTTCAACAGGGGTTTTTCCTAGATGCTTGCTCATGTCCATAATGCTTAATGTCACCTTGTCAGAGGTTTCTTTTCCTCTTATCACCTCAACTAGTTTCATGACAGGAACAGGGTTCATGAAGTGCATGCCAATCACCTTAGAAGGACGGTTAGTAACGGCTGCAATTTCAGTAATTGATATAGAGGAAGTATTTGTAGCTAATAAGGTATTCGGATCACAGATCTCATCTAATTGTTTGAAAATTTTCAGTTTTAAATCTACATTCTCAGTGGCAGCTTCTACTACTAGATCAGTCTCCTTAACACCTTGGATAAAGTCAGTATATGTGGTTATGTTATTAAGTGTATTAGCCTTGTCTTGTTCAGTGATTTTTTCTTTACTTACCATCCTTACAAGATTTTTTTCAATTGTTTCTAATGCTCTGTCTAGGGCATCTGCTGAGATGTCAACGAGATTGACATTAAAGTTTTTTTGAGCAAAAGCATGAGCAATTCCATTGCCCATAGTTCCTGCACCAATAACTGTAATTTTTTGCATTTCCTGTGTTTTTAATTTTCTGTAAAAATAAGATTAATATACTATTCTAAGATTATCAAGATGGATTGTATTTGATTCCATTGTGAAATCTCTCTGCATTCCGATAAATATTTTAAAGGAGTCAGCCCCCACTCCTTCAGAAATAGTAGATGTTAGGTTAATATATATTTTATTCCACTCGTCTTTTGGTCTTACCCAAAGCAAATCTTTTTGTAAAATTGATGATTGAGGGAAATTAATATATACTCCAACTAGAAATTGTGTATTACACTTATAGTCAAGTTCGAGATAAACAGGAGCTCCTGCTTGAGGAAGGTCACTAAACTCTTTAGTAGTTAATTCAGTTAGTAATATTGAATCGGCAAGTGTTATAACACCATAATTTCCGTCTAGAGGCATTTCATCATCAATTGAGAATGTAGCACTATCAGTTTCTAAGTTTAATCCATTTCCATCAAAATCTTCTGCTTTGTCATCTAAGGTTGCATTTTCAAGATAACTAACAACTGGAGTAATTGATATTGTTGTCTCTGGATTGAATGTTTGTTCATCAATAATATATGAGGAGTAGAATGGATATGGAATCCTATTTCCTGCTATCCCGTTATCTTTTATTCCTGCTTTAACTCTAAGCTTGTGTGATCCTTGTGCTAATACCGGGAAGTTAGCAGGAATCTCATATACTCCTTGTAAATTATCATCAATATAGACCCAAGCATCAGTAATATTGTGAGTTGAATTCCCGTCTAATGTAAAATTCCCAATAGTTATATATGAAGGGATATCATTATCACTACTTTTCTTGCATGAGATAATACTGATTATTAGCAGTATCGCTATTATTCTATTTATATTCATCTATTAACAATCTGCTGTGTACTTTGAAGTTAGTGTCTAATGTATAAGATAAAAAATTATTGGTTCTTTTGTAATTAATTATTTGATTCAAAAATAGTTTAAAAATTTGATTGAGAAATAAAGAATGGCAGATAGTTTTAGGCATAAAGGTTTGCGTAAGCAATTAGTAGAGGAGTTAAGAGATAGAGGTATTGCAGATAGCAAAGTGTTAGAGGCTATAAATACAGTTCCTAGGCATCTATTTATAGATAATGCTTTTGTAAAGTTTGCTTATAAGGATAAGGCTTTTCCTATAGGAGCAGGACAAACTATTTCTCAACCTTATACAGTTGCCTTTCAGACCCAATTATTAGAGATAAAACCTTACGATAAGGTGTTGGAGGTTGGCACTGGCTCAGGTTATCAGGCTGCAGTACTTTCCTTATTGGATGCTGAAGTGTTTACTGTTGAGCGACAAAGAGAATTATTTTTAAAAACAAAGAAGTTCCTGCCTGAATTAGGCTACAATTGCAACTTTGTATATGGTGATGGTTACAAAGGATTACCAAAATTTGCGACATTTGATAAGATAATAATTACTTGTGGAGCTCCTTTTATACCAAAGGACCTTGTGGATCAACTAAAAACAGGAGGGAGAATGGTAGCTCCAATCGGGGATGGAGACGTGCAAGTAATGCACCTTATTGAAAAAATATCAGAAATAGAAACTAAAACAACAACTCATGGAGAGTTTTCATTTGTACCAATGTTAAATGACAAAAACAGTGGCAATTTTAATGTTTAGTGTTTTTTTATAGTTTCACTTTATCAATAAATCTACTTTTTATTGCTATAATATTTCTTTTATAATATTACAGCCATCAATTATTTCTTTTTCAGAAATGGTTAGAGGAGGAGTAATACGAATTGCTGTTTCAGTAAATAAAAAATAGAATAAAATTAATCCGTTTTCTAGTGATTGTTCCACTACTTTTTTAGCTAATTTCTCATCTTGAAATTCCATAGCAAGCATAAGTCCTTTGCCTCTAATCTCTTTAATTTTAGAATGTTTTAAATGTGTTCTGAAAAGTTGTTCTTTTTCAGCTACTTCTGACATAACATTGGTTTCAAGTAAATATTTTAAAGTAGCAAGAGATGCAGCACAATTTACAGGATGACCGCCAAATGTAGTAATGTGTCCTAATTTGGGATCAAAAGTAAGTAGGTTCATCAATTTCCAAGAAGCAATGAATGCACCTATTGGCATTCCACCACCCATCCCTTTAGCAATACAAAGTATATCAGGAATGGTATCATATTCTTCATATCCAAATAAAGTTCCTAATCTTCCGTAACAAGTTTGTATTTCATCAAAGATTAATAGTGCTCCAGTTTTTGTGCATTTCTCTTTTACTTTTTGCAAGAAGTTATTTGTAGGGGTTGTAAAGCCAGTTCCACCTTGGATAGGCTCAATTACAACTGCTGCTGTTTGCTCTGTTATGTTTTTTAATGAACTTTCATCATTATAAATAATCTGATTGCAATTTGGTAGTAAAGGACGATATTTTGTTTTATGTTCCTCATTTCCCATTATTGAAAGAGCTCCTTGGGTAGAGCCATGGTAAGATGCTTGGCAAGAAATAATTTCTAATTTTCCTGTCGCGCGTTTAGCCAACTTCATAGCTCCTTCAATAGCTTCAGCCCCCGAATTAGTGAAATAAGTACAGCTTAAAATTTCAGGAAGGTTATCGGCTAATAATTTTGCTAACTTATATTGCGGAGATTGAACATATTCTCCATATACCATTACATGAGTATGTTTCTCTAATTGTTGCTTTATAGCATTTGTAATAATAGGATTGGAATGACCTAGAGTGCAGGCAGAGACTCCTGCTACAAAGTCAAGATATTTTTTTTCATGAACATCCCATATATAGCTTCCTTTTGCATATTGAATTTCTAAAAGTGAAGGGTCAGGGAATGTTTGAGCTTGATGACGTTTAAAAATCTTCTTAGGATTAGTCATTTAATTTTCTAGTGATTACCTTCCTAGTAGCAGTAATAATATCAGCAGCAGTTAATCCGTATTTCTCCATCAATTTCATTGGTGGTCCGCTTTCTCCAAAACTATCATTAACCCCAACCATCTCAATAGGAGCTGGTCTCTTTCTAGATAATAATTGTGCGACACTGTCTCCAAGACCTCCATTAATCATGTGTTCTTCTGCAGTGACAACACATTTCGTATTCTTAACTGATTTGAGAATAGCCTCATTGTCTAGAGGTTTTATAGTATGAATATTAATTACTTCTGTTGATATTCCTTCATCTGATAGTGTTTTAGCGGCTTCAAGCGCTTCCCAGACTAAATGTCCTGTAGCTATAATAGTAGCATCATTTCCTGTTCTAAGGTGCAGTGCTTTCCCAATTTCAAATTTTTGATCTATTGGTGTAAAATTAGGAACTTTAGGTCTCCCAAACCTTAAATATACAGGGCCAATATACTCTGAAATAGCAATAGTTGCAGCTTTTGTCTGGTTGTAGTCACAGGGATTAATAACAACCATGTGGGGCAACATCTTCATCATTCCAATATCTTCAAGTACTTGATGTGTTGCGCCATCTTCACCAAGTGTCAAACCAGCATGTGAGGCACAGATCTTAACATTCTTACCTGAGTAAGCAACAGATTGTCTTATCTGATCATAGACTCTTGAAGTAGAGAAATTAGCAAATGTACCTGTAAATGGTATTTTCCCTCCAATTGTCATTCCAGCTGCAATACCTATCATATTAGCTTCTGCGATACCAATCTGAAAAAAGCGATCAGGATTCTCATCCTTAAAATTATTCATGTTTAGAGATCCAGTAAGATCTGCACAAAGTGCTACAATATTCTGATTTGTTCTTCCTAATTCAGTTAATCCTGCACCAAATCCTGAGCGTGTGTCTTTCATTTCCATATTTAATAGATTTTAATCATTTCCGATTTTCCTGACCTTATTTTAAAACTTTTTTCTTGCGTATATATATATTCCTTAGCCGCTATTGCCCGGAAGATTATTTTATAATCTCCAGGAAGTAATGTTAGTCGGTAGTTTGTTTTCTTCCCTCTAAAATGGTAAATCTGCTCTAGTTCTTCTCCATTATGCTGATATAATCCTCCATATCCTTTTGATGGCAGTATAATGCTTGCTAAACCGGGTGTTGGTATTGAATAGACAGTAGATTTGTTTGGTGATATTTCAACATTATAGAATTTCTTTCTTGGTAAAGTTAAGAGCTCAATATCATATTGGCCAATTAGATATTCTTCTATCTCATTAATTTGCTGAATATTTAGAGTGGTATCAACTCCATTAGGACGTACAATATATTTGTAGTTTATTTTTGACTTCATTTTTATCTCTAATTTTCCCCGAGGTGTTTCTAAAGGTATTATAGTGTGTTTGCCAGGGTTGATTGTAACGTTGTCAATGCTAACTTTAGGAATGGTATGCGCAACAACTTTGTATGTTAGAACGGGGTCAATCACCATGGTGTCAGGATACCCATAGGTATTCATAGTATGGATATAATTGTACTTAGCAAGACCAGTAAATTCATTATAAAATGTTATGTTTACGTTTGTCTCGGTAGGATTTCTGTTCGCATCTAATAGATTTACTTGTACAGTAGTATTATCAACAACATGTGAGATTACAATATTTAATATGTTGCTAAAATCTTGCTCTCTACTAGCATCAAAGAAGCGACCTACGCAATCAAATGATGCCTTCCAACTCTCTTCTAATCCCACACCAATTACAAAAGGTTTCAGAATTATTCCTTTCTTTTGATATAAACGAGAAACTGCACAGGGGTCCATTCCACACTCTTCTTTTCCATCTGTAATTAAGATAACTATATTTCTTCCATTGTCATCTGGAAAATCTTTTGCTCCCTCTTCAAGTGATCGAGCAATTGGGGTGGTCCCTCTAGACCTTATGACTGATAATTTCTTCTTTATTAGGTCGACAGCACTACTTGCTTGTAAGAAATCTACCTCTAGATAGGTGTCATCACAATCTTGTGGCGGATAGCCACTCTTATGGCCATAAACTCTTAGTCCTAACTCAAGATTTTCAATGTTTTTTAAAGAATCAATCATATTACTTAAAAGTTTTTTTGCAATGTCAATCTTTCTTCCACTTTGCCATCTGCCAAGCATTGATTGTGATGCATCAAAAATAAAAAGGATACGATTCACTGGCTGTTTCTTTTTTTGGGCTAAAGCATTAGAGCTCACCATAAGTAGGAGGGTAAATATCAATACTATTTTACTTTTTTTAGTAATCACCTAAAGTTTCTGTATTTTGTGATAATGCTTTAGATAATTGTTCGTCATTAGGGGCTGAGCCATGCCATTTGTGTGTTCCCATCATATAATCAACTCCATTTCCCATTTCAGTATGTAGTATAATAGCTACTGGCTTTTTCTTGCCTGTAAGTTCTTTTGCTCTATTTAATGTATTAATAATAGCTTCTACATTGTTTCCTTCGAGCTCCTCTAGTACCACCCAATCAAAAGCTTCTAGCTTGGCAGTAAGATTGCCTATTGGTAGTACTTCATCAATAGTCCCGTCAATTTGTTTTTGATTATAATCGATAGTTGCAATAAGATTGTCAACTTGTTTTCCAGATGCATACATAAATGCCTCCCATACCTGCCCTTCTTGTAATTCTCCGTCACCATGTAGAGTGTAGACAATACTGTCATCATCATTTAGCTTTTTGGTGAGTGCCGCTCCTATGGCAGTAGACAGCCCTTGTCCTAATGAACCTGATGCCATACGTATACCTTCTAATCCTTCATGAGGTGTTGGATGCCCCTGTAAACGACTGTCTATTCTTCGGAAGGTTGCCAATTCTGAGATATTAAAATAACCTCTTCTTGACAACACTGCATAGAATACAGGAGAAATATGGCCATTAGAAAGGAAGAAGATATCCTCGTTAATGCCATCCATGGTAAAATCAGTATTATGATTCATTACATCAAAATATAGTGCGGTTAAGAATTCTGCACATCCCAAAGAGCCTCCAGGGTGTCCTGAGCTATTAGCATGTACCATTCTTACAATATCTCTTCTTATTTGTGTAACTGTATCTTTTAGTTCGGTAATGGTTGCCATCTTATTGTTGGTTTAATTTAATTGCAAATTTAAGAATACATGTATTTTGTTATATTAATGTGAGCAAAACATCTTCGAATTTATTAACGCATTATTGACAAAATAATCTGAGAAGAATTTTATTTATCTTGTTGTTAAAATTATATCTTTGTCAACCTATAAAAAACATTATGGCTTTAAAGTGTGGGATTGTAGGATTACCAAATGTAGGAAAATCAACTTTATTTAATTGTTTGTCGAAGGCAAAAGCACAATCGGCTAATTTTCCATTTTGTACCATTGAACCTAATATCGGAGTTATTTCTGTTCCAGATGATAGATTAGAAGCTTTATCAGAGATTGTAAATCCTCAGAAATTAGTCTCTACTACTGTAGAGATAGTAGATATTGCAGGATTAGTTAAAGGAGCTAGTAAGGGGGAGGGTCTTGGTAATAAGTTTCTAGCTAATATTAGAGAAACAAATGCAATCATTCATGTCTTAAGATGTTTTGAAGATGATAATATTGTGCATGTTGATGGATCAGTTGATCCTGTAAGGGACAAAGAAACTATTGATATGGAATTGCAATTAAAAGATCTGGAAACACTTGAGAAGATATATGACAAAAATATTAGAACTGCTAGATCAGGAGATAAAGTTGCGCAAAAAGTTATTAATACTATTGAGAAATATATTGCTCATTTAGGAGCAGGATATTCAGCGAGAAGTTTAGATGTTTCCGAGGAGGAGTTAGCCATCATTCTAGATTTACATTTGATTACATCTAAGCCGGTGCTTTACATGTGCAATGTTGATGAAATATCTGTAAGAACAGGAAATAGACATGTAGAAGCTGTAAGAGAAGCTGTTAAAGGTGAAAGCGCAGAAGTGCTTTTAATTGCTACCGCAATTGAGGCAGAAATTGCAGAATTAGAAGATGTTGAGGAGCAGATAATGTTTTTGAAAGAGTTAGGTTTAGAGAAGCCAGGAGTTCATTATTTAATTCAAGCAACATATAAATTATTAAATTTACAGACTTACTTTACTGCTGGAGTAAAGGAAGTTAGAGCCTGGACAATTGTTAAAGGGACTAGAGCTCCACAAGCAGCATCAGTTATCCATACTGATTTTGAGAAAGGTTTTATCCGTGCAGAGGTAATCGCTTATGATGATTTTATCTCATTAGGGTCAGAACAAGCTTGCCGTGATAATGGTAAATTATCAGTTGAGGGAAAAGAATATATTGTTAAAGATGGGGATGTTATGAACTTCCGTTTTAATGTGTAGTTGAAGTTTTATTTTTTCGATTGATCTTTTTTAGTTGAAAACCCTGTTAATAACGAAAGGCTATCAGATTAGATTAATTCTCTTAGAATCATAATTTTGTTTTCTGTTTTAAGCAGTAAGTAAATAAGTATGAAAATGGCAAAGTCATCATATAATGAAGATAGTATCCGCTCTTTAGATTGGAAAGAGCATATTCGTTTGCGGCCAGGGATGTATATTGGTAAAATGGGAAATGGGTCGTCTCCAGATGATGGTGTCTATATTTTGCTAAAAGAGGTTATTGACAACTCTATTGATGAGTTTGTTATGGGAAATGGCAAAACTATTGAAGTTAATGTGAAACATAAAAAAGTTTCTGTTCGTGATTTTGGAAGAGGGATTCCTCTTGGGAAGGTGATTGATTGTGTTTCAAAAATTAATACGGGGGCTAAGTATGATTCTAAAGTTTTTAAAAAATC